>NZ_JBHJUW010000097.1:0-33845 GCF_042268205.1 Streptomyces sp. NPDC056160 | reverse complement strand
CGGCCGGGCCCCACAGGGCAGGTGTGCGGTGTCAGGTCACCATCGGTGTCAGGTCACCATCGGTGTCAGGTCACCATCGGTGTCAGGTCACCATCGGTACCAACGGCCGCGGCTGCCGCCGGCGCTGGTGGAGCGCATGACGAAGCCGAGCAGCCACACCACCAAGACGATCAGGGCCACCCACCACAGGATCTTGAGGGCGAAGCCGGCGCCGAAAAGGATGAGCGCGAGAAGCAGGACAAGCAAAAGGGGAACCATAGTTATCGACCTCCTGACCCTCCGACTGCCCTGCATCATGGTGCTCATTCCTCGAATGTGCCTTTGTTTGCTGGGAGATAGTCGGGGCACGAGCCGGTCACCGCAACAGCGAACGGAAGCTCTGAGGAGGCCCATTTCATGAGTGCCGGCGAGAAGGCCAAGGCGACGACCGAGCAGGCCGAGGGCAAGGCCAAGGAGATGGTGGGCGGCGCCCTCGGCAACGACCGTATGGCCGCCGAAGGACAGGCCGAGAAGAGCACCGGCGCCGCCCGCGCGGCCAAGGAGAAGGCGAAGGACGCGTTCAAGCGCTGACGCCCCTCTCGCCCCTCGACCCTCAGGAAAATGAGGGGGCCTTCCTGGTGATGGAAGGCCCCCTCTGTGCTGTCGTCAGCGGCCGGGAGATCCTGGCCGCTGGAAGGCGCTGTCCCCGTCTTCTTTCCCTCCGGAAATCCTTGCGGGAACCCTTGGGTCCGGAAAAGGGGCAGGCAGATCCGTCCCGTACTTCGCGAACAGGGCGGCGGCGACGGTGAGAACCGCGGAACCGCCCCGTCAGGGGGTCAAGGCGCCGGTACGGCCTCACGTGTCGCCGTCCGGCCGGGCGGCGGTGCTCGCGGCGTCGTCCGCCTGACCGGCTTCCCCCTGTGCGCCTGACGTGCCGCTCAGCAGCGGGGAGCGGGCCAGCACCATCACGGCCGCCGCGGCCGCCGCGGCACACAGGACCGCCAGGAGGATGAACAGTTGGCCGCGGACCCTTTCATGGAAGATCAGCACGCCCCAGAGGATGCCGATGACCGGGTCGGTCATGGTCAGACCGGGCTGTGTGGCCAGCAGGCCGCCCGCGTTCATCGCCGACTGCAGGAGGAACATCGCGCCGGCGCCCACGGCGATCATCGCCCACAGCTGCCAGCCGGTGAACACGGCGGACAGGCCCTGGGAGTAGCGGGTCGTCACCCCTTTGATCAGCGCGGCGGTCAGTCCGAAGGCACACCCTGTGGTCACTCCGAGTACCGCGGCCCTACGGGTGCCCGACACCGCCCTCGCCCACAGGACGCCGGCCGCGATCAGTACGACGTTGGCTCCTGCGCCGATCAGCCATCCCACCCAGGACACCGACGACGAGCTGCCCTGACCGGGCCCCAGCGCCAGCACCAGTCCGGCCACGCCCGCGGCCATGACCGCCGAGGCCACCCATTCGCGGCGGCCCAGCCGGTTCCCGAGCAAGAAGCCGGACAGGATCAGCGCCACGGGCAGGTCCAGCGCGAGCAGCGGCTGGACCGCCGAGATCTGCCCGGAACCGAGGGCGACCGCCTGCAGCAGGAACCCCGCGATCAGCGACAGCACCCCGCCGAGCCAGACGGGCCGGTGCAGCAGGTGCCACACGAGGCTCAGGCTCATGTTCTCCTCGGTGGACTCCTCCCGGGCGGCTTTGCGCTGCAACGCCGACGCCAGAGCATTGGCCATGGCAGCCAGCACGGCCAGGAAGGGACTGAGCAAGGCGGCCTCCCAGGTCCATGAGGGACGCGCACCGTCCACCGGTCGACCGGTTTCGGCGACACCAGACCTCGTATGGGCAGATTAAGACATACCGGACGACCGGAAACGGCTTCTGCCCCGCCTTTCTGCAGACAGCGGCTCCCATCGGTCCCCTTACTGCGAGGAAGCCTCCGCCGCGTGGTTCTGGGCGGACGTCGGGGCCGCGGGTGCCGGGGCCGCGGACGTCGCTCTGCCGCGTCGTCCGACGGTCGCGATGACGGTGGTGAGGGCACCGGCGAGCAGTCCCCAGAAGGCGGAGCCGATGCCCAGGAGCGTGACACCGGACGCGGTGGCGAGGAACGTGACGACGGCGGCCTCCCGCGACGACTTGTCGGACAGGGCCGTGGTCAGGGAGCTTTCGATGGTGGCCAGCAGACCGACGCCCGCCGTGGCGAGCACCAGGGCGTTCGGCATGGCGGTGAGCAGGGACGCGACGGTGGCGCCGAACACACCGACGCAGAGGTAGAAGACCCCGGCCCACACGGCGGCGGTGTACCGCTTGGTCCGGTCCGGGTGCGCCTCCTCACCGGTGCAGATGGCGGCGGTGATGGCGGCGAGGTTCAACCCGAACGCGCCGAACGGGGCGAGCAGGACGTTGACCGCTCCGGTCCACGTCATCAGCGGCGACACGGGCACGTCGTAGCCCGAGCCGCGGAGCACGGCGACTCCGGGCAGGTTCTGCGAGGCCATCGTGACCACGAACAGCGGCACCCCGACGCTGATCAGGACCTTCCAGTCGAAGTCCGGTGCGACGAAGACCGGCGTGGCGAGCGAGACCCGCAGCTTGTCCAGGTGCCATCCCCCGGTGAGGACCGAGGCGAGGACGCCGCCGGCGAGGGCGAGCAGTACGGCGTACCGCGGAGCGATGCGGCGCGCGAGGACATACAGCACGAAGACGGGGAAGGCGATCGCGAAACTGTCGTGCATCGTGCTGAACAGACCGGTTCCGAAGCGCAGCAGTACTCCGGCGAGCAGGGCCGAGGCGAGCGGTACGGGGATGCGGTCCATGGCGCGGGCGAACCACCCGGTCAGGCCGGTGATGAGGACGAGAAGGGCCGAGCAGACGAACGCGCCGACGGCCCGTCCCATGGACACCCCGGTGAGGCTGGTCGCGAGCAGGGCCGCGCCGGGCGTGGACCACGCGGTGACGACGGGTGCGCGATGCCGCAGGGAGAGACTGACGCAGGTGAGGGCGAGCCCGACGCCGAGCGCGAGCATCCAGGAGCCGATCTCCCGGGGTCCCGCGCCCGCCGCCTTCGCCGCGGTGAACACGAGCGCGGCTGAACTGGTGACGCCGACGGTGACGGCGATCAGGCCGGCGGCCACGGCCGACGGTGGGGCGGCCGCGCGTACGCGGGCGGTGAAGGAGGACATACGGGGCAACTTCCGAGGCGGGACGGTGAGGTGCGGGGTGCCCGGCAGGGGGCGAATCCGAGGATTGCGGGTGTTCCGAGCGTTCCATAAACGGAACGTTCTGTTTGTGGAACACTAGGCAGGGGGCCGAGAACCGTCAACCAGGGCGACGAGAGCGGGAGCGCGACCGGCGATGGGGCTGAACGACGAGGTGGGGCGCAGGCTCCGGGAGCTGCGCACGGCCCGGGGCCTGACGCTCTCGGAGCTGGCACGGCGCTCCGGCGTGGGCAAGGGCACGCTCTCGGAGCTGGAGAGCGGCACCCGCAACCCCACGCTCGAGACCCTCTACGCGCTGACCACGGCACTCAACCGGCCGCTCAGCGCGGTACTCGGCGACGATCTGCCGCCGTACACCCGGCAGCACGAGGGCGCCGTCTTCGGCAGTGCGGTCACGGCGGTCCTGATCGAGCGGCACGAGAACGCCGAGGCGGTCACCGACGTCTTCCGGATCACCATCGCCGCGGGTGCCACGCAGGAGTCCGCCGCACACGTCGCGGGGACGACGGAGAGCCTGATGATCCTGAGCGGGACGGCGGTCGTGGGAACCCTGGACGCGCCGGGCAGCGTCGGGCCGGGCGAGTCGGTGTGCTGGCCGGCCGACACCGCGCACCTCTACAGCGCCCCGCACGGCGACGCGCACGGCATCCTCTTCGTACGCTACCCGGCGGCCGCGCTCTGACCTCCGGGGCGTCAGCCGGTGGACGGCGCGGTGCTCAGCCGCGGCGGTACGTGGAACCGCAGCGCCGCCCGCGGGTCGGCCGGTTCGGATGCGGGTGGTGCGGGTGGTGCCTCAGTGCTGGATCGGACCGCCGACCGGGACGGCGGCGACGTGGCCGGTCGCCGGGAGGGGCTGAGCCAGGGCGAGGCCGATCACCCCGGAGCTGAAGGAGACGGGCGCCCTGGCCGTACCGGTGGACCTGCTGACCCCCGACGCCCCCACCCAGCTGATCGAGCGCGCCACCACCGAGCTCGGCGGCCTCGACCTGCTCGTCAACAACGTCGGCCGCGGCGACAGCGGAGAAGGCCAGACCGGCGGCTTCCTCTCCTTCACCGACCAGCAGTGGCAGCAGTCCTACGACCTGAACTTCCTGGCCGCCGTGCGGACCAGCCGGGCGGCGCTGCCCAGCCTGCTGCGCCGCCGCGGAGCGCTGGTCAACATCTCCTCCAACGGCGCCCGGATGCCGCATGCCGGGCCGTCACCTACACCACCGCGAAGGCCGCGCTGACCGCCTTCGGCAAGGCACTGGCGGAGGAGTTCGGGCCGCAGGGCGTGCGTGTCAGCACCATCTCGCCGGGCGCGGTGCGTACCGCGATGTGGGAGAGCCCGGATGGCTACGGCGCGGTGCTGGCCCGCTCCACGGGGGTCACCCAGGAGCAGCTGCTCGCTCAGATCCCGGTGACACGGGGTCCAGGGCGCGGCCCGGCCCGCGGCCTCCCGGCCCGAGCAGGTCACTTCAGGCCGACCTCGCCCACCTGAATCGGCCGGAAGGCCCGCTTGGCTTCGTCCGTCCCGTAGAGCTCTGGTCCGGCTTCTGTGACGTGCCCACCCGCCTCGGTTCCGGCCGAGGTCGGCCTCGCGTCGGCCGGTCGCGCCGGTGCCCGGCCGGCGAAGATCCCGGGGCGAGGACGCACCTGACCCCTTGTCAGAGAGTTCGCCCCTCCTTACCTTTGTGCAGCGAGTCCTTGACCCGGCGGGCCCACCGGCCGGCGTCGGCAGTTGCCTGCTCCTCAGCGCACGACAAACCATGGAGGCGTCATGCCCGTAGCCGTGCCGGATCTTCTGGAAGCCGACGGATTCCGCGACGCGGGTCCGCTGGAGATCGACGACGAGGCGATCGTGTTCGAGGACGACGACCGCGGCGACCGCGAGCCCACGGCGTGTCTGGCCGACCCCTGGGTGACCGCCACCACGCGCTTCGCCTGTGACCTGAACTCGTAGCGGTGGCCGTTTCCATCGCCGGCCGCAGCGGCTGGTCCGACGACACGTGGTCGTACCTGAACGATCCGCGGATGCCGGCGATGGAACACGGCTGGAAACTGCACGTCTCGGCCCGCCCCGGCGACCTCGATGCCGTGACCCGGCTCGTCCTGCCCGTGCTGTCCCGGTACGTCTGCCACGCGAAGTTCGCCCTTGACCCGAAGACGCTGCGCCGCCTCAACTCAGGGGTGGTGAGCGCCGGAGTCGTCGGCAAGGCGATCACCGTCTACCCCCTGGCCGGCTCCGTCGTCGAGGTCGCCCGGGAACTCGCCGCCGTACTGCGTGACCGGGAGGGCCCGCGGGTCGTCAGCGACCGGCGGGTCGACCCGAGGGCCCCGGTCTACTACCGCTACGGCCCCTTCACGGGCGACTACCGGACCGGCCGCAGCGGGCGGATCGAATCCGTCATGACCGGGCCGGACGGCCGGATCTTCGACGGCCTGGCCGTCGGCCGCTACCGGTGCCCGCCCTGGGCCGAGGACCCCTTCGCGATCGGCGCCGGACACGGTGCCCAGCCGTCCGCGCCCGGCTTCGGCGGCGGACGCTACACGGTCACCGCCGGCATCGCACGCGCGCCCCGGGGCAACGTCTACCGGGCGACCGACCGCACTCTCGGGCGGCCGGTGGTGGTCAAACAGGCGAGGGCCTTCGTGGGCGAGGACGAATCCGGTACGGACGCCCGCCACCGGCTGCGCAACGAGCGCACGGTCCTCACCGCGCTCGACGGCATCCCGGGTGTCCCCCGCGCGCTGGACTACTTCGCCCACCAGTCGGACGAGTACCTGGTGATGAGCAGCTGCGGCGACCGGGACCTGCGCAGGGAGGTCCTGCGCAACGGCCCGTACCGGGACGACGGCACCCGGCCGGCGCGCACCCTGTCCGTCCTCGCCTCCCGGCTCCTGCGCGTCCTGGACGCGATCCACGCCCGGAACGTGGTCGTCCGCGACCTCAAGCCCGACAACGTCGTGCTCGACGACTGTGGCCCCGGCCACTGCCATGTGGTCGACTTCGGGATCAGCGAGCGGGACGGCGCCGGCCCCGGAGGGGCGACACCCGGATACAGCGAGCCGGTTCTGCGCGCGACCGGGCCGGCCGCCCCCGCCGACGACCTCTACGCCCTCGGCGCGACCCTGTTCTTCGCCGCCACCGGCATGGACCCGGTGATCGTCGATACCGATCACGGCGTCAACCGGGACCGGACTCTTGCCTGCCTGGCATGGGCACTGCCGGAGCGCGTCCACCGGGACATCCGGTCGTCGATCACCGGCCTCCTGAGCTTCGACCCGGCCGTACGGACCGCCGCCGCCGACCGCCTGCGCACCGGCACGGCCGGCACCGCACGCCGGCCCGCGCGCCCCCGGATCGACAGCGGCCTGCTGGCCGAGATCATCGAGCACACGACCGCGTACTGCGTGGGTGAAGTGCACGCGATCGTGGACCCGGTACGGGCCGCACAGCTGAACGTCCCCACCTCGATCGACGTCTACGGCGGCAGTTCGGGACTCGGACTGGAACTCCTCCACCATGCGCACCGGCCGCACGTGCGTGCGGCCGTCACCGCGTTGGCACGGTGGACGGCGGAACAGTCCAGGAACCTCCCACCAGGCTTCTACACGGGACGCACCGGCGTCGAACTCTTCCTCGCGGAAGCGGGGTTGGAGGCGGGGCCGGGCACGGACGCTGACGCGCGGCCCGAGGGCCCCGCCCTGCCGGACCGCGCACCGGACGGCGGACCGCCGGAGGCGGACCTGATCACGGGTGCCGCCGGAATCGGCCTCGGCCGGCTCCTGCTGGCCCGACACGCCCTCCGGTCCGGTGACCGGCACGCCGCGGACCGCCATCTCGCCGTCGCCGCCGACTGCGGCCGGATGCTGGCGTCGGGCACCGCCCGACTGACCCCGGCCGGTTGCGACACAGCCGGCAGCGCCGCACTCCGCGAGGGCATCGCGCACGGCGAGGCGGGCATCGTCTGCTTCCTGCTCGAACACGGTGACGCGACCGGCGACCCGGACGCGGTCAGCCGCTCCGAGAAGGCCGCCGCGCGCCTGGCCGCCGTGACACCGGGCATCATCGCGGCGGCCGCCGAGCCGGGGGCGACACGCCGTTACGGCTCGTGGTGCCGGGGCCTGGCCGGCATCGGGACCGTACTCGTCCGGGCCGCCGAACGCCTCGACGAGCCCCGGTACCTCGACCTCGCCCAGCGGGCCGCGCGCGCCGCCGCCGCACTGGCACCGCGGATGCCGCTGGTCACACAGTGCTGCGGACTGGCCGGAGTGGGCGACCTGATGGTGGACGTCGCTGAGGCGTCCGGGTCCGAGGAGTTCCGGGACGCGGCCGAGACCGTCGCCCTGCTCATCCTGAGCCGCAGCGGCGGTACCTGGTCCCGGCCCGTGTTCCCCGACACCTCTCTCGCCGGGTCGAGTGCCACCTGGGCCGGCGGCTCCGCGGGCGTGCTGGCCTTCTTCAGACGACTGCGCGACCGGGGCGGCCCGCGGCTCGGCCACCTCGCCTGACAACTGCCACCCAGAAGTGTGCGCTGTGTGGTGGTAAGGGCGCGAAAAACAGTCGAAATAATCCCGCGGCCCCGGCGAATGGCGCCGACATGCGTTTTCCTGCCGCGCCCGTACACGGCGTCATTTCTCCGCACAACGCCTGATGTAAAACCAGAGGCAAAACACGAGGCGTCAAAAAAGGAACGCGGAACAAAGGCGCAATGCGACCCGCGTGTCGGGGCACGGCCATGGGAGCGCATTTCCGCCGCCAGGTCAGCACCGCGGCTCCGCCGCACCACGCGTCCGGGAAGGCAGTGCGCGGTGGCCTGCGGGGCAACGCGCCAGTAACCCCAGGGCAGAGCGGCGCGACCCGCGGACACGGCAACGCGGCGCGCGCGAGGACAACGGCTCTCACCACCGGTCGACAGGCGTCGGCCGATGGCTTGATCTGCTCCCTGGCGGGTTCGGCACGCTGCACGCCCTCCGCGCAGGCCAAGCCGGTAACAGGCAAGCATTCTCCAAGCCCGGGGAAGCCGCGAAAAGGCACCGGTGCGCGGCATCGACCACTCCTTTTGAGTCGGTTCACAAAAACGAACATCGCGAGCCTCATCACACGTGGCGCGGGAGTACTACGCTGCCGACGGTGGAGTTCGGTCCGCCGCACTTCGAAGGAAGGAGAAGACGTCATGAATTCTGTTGTGACGTTGGACTTGGACGTGATCGACGTAACGCCCAAGACCTGGGACGAGTTGTCCGCGGACATGGTCTCGGACAGCGTTTACGCCAGTGACTGCCAGTGCACCGGTGGGTGCGGCTGTTGCGGCGGCTGTTCCAGCTGCTGCATCTGACGATCTGCTTCAGCTGACGATCGTCCCGTAAACCGGCACGCCCCCCCGCGCACCGTGGTGGGAACCGGGAGGGGGCAGAGGCGGAGCCGTCTCTGCCCCCACCGCCCCGCGAAAGACGACTCCTGTACCGTCCCGCGACAGACAAGCGAGGTCCCGCCGTAAGTTCCGCACACAGCTTCGACGACCTGGTGTCGCCTTACGGCGTCGTCCACGCCACCGGCACGAACCGTACCGAGGGCTGGCTGGCCGACATGACCGTCTCCCTGGCCGACGGCGGCAGCGGGCTCCCTGGCCGGGGCGTCGGACGTTCCCCCAGTTCCGGCTGCGGCCGGGCGTTCGGCGACCCGGCGCACGCCCGCATGGTCGCCATCGCCGAAGCCGCCGAACGCTACTCGGCCTACGAGCCGCCCACCGCCGGACACCGATGGGCCACGGTCGCCGAACTCGACGGACCGGTCCTCGACGTCACGCGGCTGCCCCGCTGTTCGGCAGCCGAGCTGGCCCACCCCGCCTGCCCGATCAAGCCGTTCGACGCCGAGGCGCCGGTGCGCTGGGTGCAGGGCCTGGACCTGGTGTCGGGGCACCGGACATGGCTGCCGGCGGTGATGTCGACCTACCGCCTGCACGCCACGACACCGGCAGAACGGTTCTGGTACCAGTTGTCCACCGGCTTCGCCGTCCACACCGACCCGGTGGAGGCAGTGGTCCGCGCCGTCCTGGAGGTGATCGAGCGCGACGCGATCGCACTCACCTGGCTCCAGCGGCTGCCCTTGCCTCCGATCGCGGCCGAGGCGCACTCACCGATGGTGGAACGGCTGCTGGCCGCCGCGGAACGGCACTTCCTGCGCACCCTGCTGCTCGACGCGACCACCGACCTCGGGGTGCCGACCGTCTACTGTGTGCAGATCGCCGAGCACGACCCGCGGGTGCGGCACGTGGTGGGCTGCGCGGCCGACCGTACCCTGGCCGCCGCCGCGGAGAAGGCGCTGGCCGAGACGCTCGGCATACGAGACCTGGTCTACTCCGGCACGGGCGTACCGGAGTCGTTCGAGCAGTTCACCGACATCGCCGACGGCGCCCGCTACCTGGCCCTGCCGGAGCGGTCCGAAGCATTCGCCTTCCTGCACGAGGGGGTGGCCGCCGGGCCACGCCGTCCGCCCCCCGATCTGCCGACGGCGCCGCAGGACGCGCTGGACACCTTGCTGGAGCGGCTGTCGGCACTCGACATGCAGGTGCTGGCGGTCGACCGCAGCCATCTCGAACTGCGTTCGGTCGGCCTGAGCGCGGTCAACGCCGTGATCCCCGACCTGCAACCGATGTCACTGGTCCCGCTGGCCCAGTTCCGCGCCCACCCCCGGCTGTACCGGGCACCGGCCGCCATGGGATTCCCTGTCCGTCGCGAGGAGGAGCTCAATCCATGGCCGCAACCGTTCGCCTGACCGATGCCCTGCCGGTCCTCGGTCTCGGCCCCTTCGGCACCCGGGTGGCGCACCTGCTGTGCGACAGCATCGCCGGCGCGTACCTGATCGACCCCGACGACCTGGAGGACGCCTTCGGGAGCCGGCCGGCCGCGGTCGTCGTGGCCGCCCAGCACCCGGCACCGCAGGTGTGCCGCGACGCCGACCGCGCCGCCTGGCAGCACGGGGTGCCGTGGCTGCCGGCGGTCCAGGAGGACGCCGCGGTCCGGATCGGCCCGTGGGTGGTGCCCGGTGAGGGACCCTGCTTCGACTGCTACGTGGCACGGCGGCTCCAGCACGACGACCAGGCCGGGACCACCGCCGCCGTCTGGGCGGCCTACGCGGCGGACCCCGGGTGCGGGCCCACCGGCTTCCTGCCGCAGCACGCCCGGGCGGCGGCAGGAACGGCACATGGCCTGCTCGACCGGCCGCCCGTTCCCGGCACGGTGGTCGCCCTCCATACGCGCTCCGGAAATCTCGACTCCCAGCGGGTGCTGCGCTGCCACGGCTGCCCCCGCTGCGCCGGCGAGACAGTCCCCGGCCTCGACCGCACCGGAGACCTGGCCGCACTGCTCCGTCCCCGCAACGGCACGACACCGCACGGAGTCCCCGCATGAGCGCACCGCCGACCACCCGCGCCCACCGTCACATCGGCACCGCACGGCTGCGCCGTGGCCTCACCGTCGTCCCGACCGACCACGGACTGGTCGTCGAAGGGGTGGGCCGGCGGCACCTGTTCGGCGGCGCGGCGGCCAAGGACGTGCTGCCGCGCCTGTTCACCCTGCTGGACGGCAGCCGCGACCTCGCCGCCGTCGCCGCCGGACTCGGTGTGGACGCCGACCAGGTCACGGCGGTCCTGGACATGCTGGCCGACCGCGGGCTGCTCGAACCCGCCCCGGCAGGACCGGTGGCCGCAGAAGAGACGGTCGCCGACCATCTGTCCCGCACCGGACCGGTGGCGGCCGCAGCGGGCGGATCGGCGAACGCGCTGGCCCGGCTGGCCGTGAGCCGCGTCGTCCTGACCGGCCCGGCCGCGGTGACCGGACGTATCACCGACGACCTGCGGGCCTGCGGCGTGGGTGACATCACGGTCGTCCCCCACGGCGACCCGCTGCCGGCCGGCCCGGCCAGCCTGCTCGTCGTCTGTGCCGACGAGCCGGATCGACTCGGTGAGGCGTGCCGGACCGGTGCCGCCGGAGGCTTCGAGGTCCTGCGGTACAGCGTGCAGCGCACGGCTGACCGTATCGCGGCGATCGAGATCGGGCCACGGTTCCACCCCGGCCACACAGTGTGCCCGGACTGCTTCCGGATCAGCCACGAACGTGGCTTCCCGGAGGGTGGGATGCCGAAGGGCGGGCTGCCGGAGGAGGACAGGACGCCGGAAGCCGGGACATCTGCGGACGCGGTGCCGCAGGACGAGGCACCGCCGAGCACGGCCCCGCTGGACAACGCGTCGGTCGAAGGCCCCTCGGACGGGTTGCCGGGAGCGGAGGCGGACCTGCTCGCCGGTCTGGTCACCGCCCAGATCACCGCCGTACTGGCCGGTACCGGCATGCCGGTCCCCCGCCGGGACCTGTGGCGCCTGACGCTCCCGGACCACACCTCCCGGCGCTGGACGGTCGCCCCCGAGCCCGGCTGCCGTGCGTGCGGCCCCATCGCCGCCGGGGCGGCGCAGAACCTGGACACCGTCGAATGGCTGTTGCAGAGCCCGCCGGACGAGGTCTTCCAGGCCGACGGCGCGGCCCCGGCCGAGCCCGCCCCACTCGACGTCCTCGACCTCACGACCAGCCCGCGCCGCCGGCTGTCCGCCCCGGACAGCGCCGCCTGCACGCCCGGGCTGCTGGACGAGCATGCGGTCAGCCTGCTGCTGTCCCGCACGGCGGGCCCACGCGAGACCGCCGGCGGGACACAGGACGGCCCCGCGTCACGATGGTGTCCCAGCGGCGGCAACCGCGCCTCGGTCCAGCTGTTCCTGCTCACCGAGGAGGACTGGCCGAGGCTGCCCGGCACCGTCTTCAAGTACGACGCCGGCACGCTGGTCGCGGTCCGCGCCGACAGACCGTCCCTGTCCGAGCTACTGGCCGGTACCGGCCTGGCGGGACGACCGGTGCGGGCGGCGCTGGTCCTCACCGGCGCGGTGTACCGGCTGCGCGGCAAGTACGGCGACTTCGCCTTCCGCCTGACCCACCTCGACGCCGGGTGCGCCCTGGCCCAGTGCGCGCTGGTCGCCGCCGAGTTGGGCCTGGAAGCCGAACTGGTGACGGGCGATGTCGGTGGCCTCGCCGGGCAGCTGGACCTCAACCCCGGCGATCAGTTGGCGATGGGAATCATCGGACTCTACGGGGAGGACACCGGCGATGCCGCTTCTCGACCAGCGTGAGGTCATGGACGAGTTCGCCGCGCGACTCGCCGCGGCCCGTCCGCAGCCGCCGACCGGACCGAACGGACCCAACGGCGAGGTGGCACCGACCACCGGACCGACCGGCCGGGCCGTGCCGCCGGCCGGCTCGCTGTGGGAGGTGCTGTCGGCCAGGCGCTCGGTGCGGTCCTTCGCCGACCGCCCACTCGCCGCCACCGACCTCTCCGAGCTCCTCGCCACCGCTCTGACCACCGAACGCGACCGATGGCCCGGCCGGCAGCCGGACGGCCTGAAGGTGTTCATGCAGGTCTACCGTGTGACCGGGCTGGCCGCCGGGTGGTACGAGGCCGCTGCCGACGCGGGCCACACACCCGTGCTCGGCGCGCCGGACCTGCCCGATCCGGTGGCCCACTTCGACAACGCCCCCGTGGTGCTGTCGTTCGGCGGTGACGTGCGGGCCGCGGTGCAGCGGGCGGGTGTCACCGGCTACGCCGACCTCCTGATGCGGGCCGCGGCACTGGCCCACAACTGCTGGCTACTGGCGATCGGCCGCGGACTCGGCGGATGCCTGCGCGGGCGCGCGCAGTACTTCTCCACCGCCGCGTTCGCCGCCAACGACCCGGACGGCCGGCACCTGCTCAGCCTGACCCTGGGCCACCCCGCGCCGGAACCGCCCCCACACGCCCCGGAACCCTCCACCGGGCACCGGCCGGAAGCGCGATGAGCGGCACCGACGCCGCGACCGCGGGCGCGGCCACCACGACCGGCTCGGCGGCCGGGCCGGCCACCGCCGAGTCCGGCGGCCCCACGGCCGATCGGAGCCCCGCGACCGACGCCCCGGCAGCCGACGCGATCGCCGACGCCGACGGCACCACCGACGGTGGGGCCACCGCGCCGGGCGTCGACGGCGAGAGCGGAGCCAAGACGTACTTCACGGGTACGCACCGGGCATGCCCGCCCGCGCAGACCTGGGACCGGATCGTCCCGCTGCTCCCGGCCGCCGGCGTCACCCGGATCGCCGACGTGACCTGGCTGGACGACATCGGCATCCCGGTCTACCAGGCGATCAGCCCCGCCAACCGCTACCTGTCGGTGTACCAGGGCAAGGGTCTGGACCGCATCTCCGCGAAGGTGTCGGCTGCCATGGAGGCGATCGAACGCTGGCACGGCGCCCATCCGGACCCGCGGCCCGACCACACCGGCAGCGTGGGGGAGACGGAACCCGAGTTGGGCTACCGGCTCGACGAACTCATGCTCCGCTCACGGCACTGCCTCAATCCGGCCACCCGGCTCGCCTGGCGCGCCGCGCAGCGGCTCGCCGACAACGGCCGAACGCTGGTGCCGCTGGAGTACCTGAGCCTGGACCGCCGGGTCCGCCCGCGCTGGCGCCCGCCGTTGTTCACCGCCACCAGCAACGGCCTGGCCGGCGGAAACACACGCTACGAGGCGATCGTGCACGGCCTGTACGAGGTGATCGAACGCGACGCGGTGCACCGCAACACTCCGGCCGGGCCCGCGTTCGCCGTCGACCCCGCCACGGTCCCGGCACCGGCGGCCGGACTGATCGAACGGTACCGGGCTGCCGGTGTGCGGGTCGGGATCGGCGTACTGGACACACCGTTGCGCGTCCCCTGCTTCAGTGTGGCCATCGTCAGCGACGGGTTCCCGCTGCCGGTCTACGGCTACGGCTGTCACCTCGACGCGCAGGTCGCGTTGTGCCGGGCACTCACGGAAGCCGCCCAGGTCCGGGTGTCGGTGATCGCCGGAGCCCGCGACGACCTGGACGACCGCCTCTACGCCCGGTTGCGCAGGGCCATGGCGGGTGGGGCACCACCGGCGCCGTCCGACGACCGGCCGACGGTCGGTCTCGACACCGTCGAGTCGGTACGCGTGCCCGACCACCGGACGGAGGCCGCCCTGCTCGCCGACCGGATCGTCACCGTCACCGGCCGCAGCCCGCTGGTGGTCGACCACACCCGCGCCGAATTCGGCGTACCGGTCGTGCACGTGGTCTGTCCGGGGCTGACCATGCCCTCCGCTCTGTGAGGCCGCCCGTGACCACGCGCTACCTGTTCCTAGGACCCACGGCACCCGGCTTCGTCCCGCCGCCCGGGGCCGGCATCGTCCTGCGGCCGCCGGTCGCCGCCGGGGACCTGCTCGCCCTCCCCCTCGTCGCCGGCGACACCGTCGCCATCGTCGACGGCTACTTCCACCATGTCCGTGCGGTCCCGCACAAGGAGATCCTCGCCGTACTCGACCGCGGCGTCACCGTGCTCGGGGCGGCCAGCACGGGCGCCCTGCGCGCCGCCGAACTCGACACCTTCGGTATGCGCGGGGTCGGGCGGATCTACGCGGACTACCGTCGCGGTCGGCTCGAAGCCGACGACGAGGTGGCCCTGCTGCACGGGCCGCCCGAGAGCGGCTACCGCCCGATGTCAGAGCCCCTGGTCAACATCCGCGCCGGCCTGGCGGCGGCGGTGGCGGACGGGGTGTGCACGCGGGCAACCGCCGACCGGGTCGTCGAAGCCCTCCGGTCGATCCCCTACTCGGACCGCTCCTACCAGCGGTTTGCCGAACTGGCCGGCCCGAGCGGCCTCGCTCCCGGGGAACTGACCGCCCTCGGCCGCCACTGTGCGCGCAACCGCCGTGACGTGAAACGCGCCGACGCGCTCGCCCTGGTCGAACTGCTGCGGGCCGAGGGCCCCGGTGGCGGGCGCTCCGGGCATTCCGGCTGTTCCGGCGGCCCGGTGCCGCGCACCGTGTTCCTGGCCGAATGGGAGGACCGTTCCCGGCGGCCGCCCGGCGAGCGAGCGGACCACCCGGGCAGCCGGGCAGCGCTACGGGTCCTGCAACTGTTCTCACCCGACTTCCCGGCGATGCGCCGCGCCCGGATCCTGTCCTGGCTGGCACGCGAATGCGCCGAATCCTGCGGCAGCCGGCCGACCGGACCCGACGCGGCGGTCGCCCATGGCGTGCACCGCGGCGTGTACCCGGAACCGGACGCCGGAGGTCGCCACGAGGACGGCTTCGCCTTCCTGCGCCCATGGCTCACCGAGGAGGAGACCGCCGGCGGCGACCGGCTCGACCAGCTGCGCCTGTTCCTGTCCCGCAGCTTCGAGATCGACCCCGGGACCGGCGCGGACGCGATGCTGCTCGACGACCTGGAACCCACCGCCGAGTTCGCCCGGGCGGCGCGCACGGCAGCCGCCTGCCACCGCTTCACCGACGAACTGTCCCGGAGCAGGCCTGACTTCACAGTGGACCGGATCCTTCCCGGGCGGATCGCCGACCTGCTGCTGGCCCAGTGGGGCGGCACCCGCGCCGACGCCGAGATCCACGCACTGGACCGGGGGTTCGACTCCTTCGCGGCCGCGATCGAAGCGGCCCGGCCGTACTACCCGCTGATCAAGCTCGCACCGAGGACCTGACGCCATGGACGTGCTGCACCGCTTCACCGACGACACCGACACCTTCCACGCCACCCTCGGGCAAGGCGAACCTGCGGTGTTCCGCCCGGCGGACCCGCCGACCGAGTTGTTCCCGCTCGACGAACTGGACCACTGGCTCGACACCGGTCTGCTGCGGGTGCCGTACCTGCAACTGGTCACGGAGGAGGGAGAGGTCGAACTGCCCCGGTACTGCCCGCCCCGCGCGGTCCTGAACCGCATCGAACACGGCTACGCCGACGGAGCCGCGGTACGAGAACTGCGGACCGGTGCGACCCTGCTGCTGCGCTACGTGGACCAGTGGCACCCCGGCGTCCGCGGCTTCTGCGCATCCATGCGGGAGGGGCTCGGCCGCCAGGTGGAGGCGTTCTACTTCGTCACCCCGCCCGGCACCCAAGGCCGACCGGTGCACCGCGACGACGCCGACGTCCTCGTCGTCCAGATCAGCGGAACGAAGGACTGGCACCTGTACGGCGCCCCGGACACCGACCGTTGGGCACCCGGCGCCGCCGCCGTGACCGACGCGCCCGAATTCACCGCTCGCCTCGCCCCCGGCGAGATCCTCTACGTCCCGCGAGGCCACGCACACCGCGCCGTCGCCACCGGCGCCGACGCGTCCGCCCATCTGTCGTTCACCGTACGCGAGGCGGGCGGAAGCCACCTGCACGCCGCCCTGGCCGACCTGCTGTCCGGCCGGAGCGTGCCACTGCGCCCGATAGGCGAGGCCCAACCCCTCGACACGGCAGACCAGATACTCGCCGCCGCCCGCGCGGCCCTGTCCGGACTGACCGCCGAAACGCTGGTCGCCCGAGCCCGCAGCCGCATGCGCGCCGTCGCACCATCACCGAAGCCCGGACAGCGGGGCCCACTCGCCGACGCGACACGTGCAAGCCGCCTGCCTGACTGAGGGAGCTGGGCCGCTCGGCCTGCTGCACCGACGGAGGGGAGCGTCCTGCGGCTCTCGCCGGGGCCACTGACCACCCCGGCCACCGCCCACCGGCCGCGCTCGCGGACCAGCGCGGGCCCACCGGAGTCCATGTTCGACGCGGCGACGCTGCCGTCGGCACTGCCGACGCACAACTCGCCGTGGTGTCCAGCGACCCGACCCGGACCTTCCAGCCGAGTGGGACACCCGACTTCGCCCCGGTCGGGTTCCGGCCGGCGCAGTGGCCGGCGGTCAGAACCCACTGCGGCGCGAGGACCTCCACCCCGCAGCCGTGTCCGTCCGGGCGCGGCGGCGCGGGGCAGGACGGCTGGAACGAGCCCATGAACGAGTAGGCCCGGGGGCGTCGACGGGAACTCTCACCAAAACTCCTCACAGTCGGGTGTGTCGGGAAGCTTCCGGAGGAGTCAACTGCCGGGAAGAGCACCGGGGTTCGCGGGCGGGCACGCGAACCCCGGCGCCTCGGGACCGACGCTGATCAGGCCCAGCACCCGTTCACCGTCGCGGCGAGACCGTCCATGGCGTCCTTGATGGCCGCTGGGGCGGCCGTGGAGTTGTTCTCGATGAACGAGAAGATCCGCCACTCTCCGTCCTCGGTCCTCGTCACACCGCTGAGCGCGACGGCACCGGTGAGCGTGCCGGTCTTGGCGTGCACCTTGCCGACGGCGCACTTGGAGTGCGCGTCGTCGAAGCGCCCCCACTCCGGGCCGAGGCTGGAGCCGGCCTCGCCGGCGATCGGCAGACCGTCCAGAATGGAGCTGAGAGCAGGGGCTTCCGTGATCCTGTCGAGGAGCTGCGCGAGTGTCGCAGCCGGGATGCGGTCGGCGCGGGAGAGACCGCTGCCGTCGTGCAACTCGAAGTTGTCGAGGGACACCCCGTACGAGCTCAGCACCTGGCGGACGAGCTCCACGCCACCCTCGAAGGTGGCCGGCTTCCCCGTCGTCACGGCGGCCATCCGCAGCAGGGTCTCGGCGATGTTGTTGTCGCTGGTCTTGAGCATCTGCTTGACGATGTCCGACAGCGGCGCGGAGGTGTGCTGCGCCACCGGTACGTCGGAGCGGCTCGCCGTCGCGCGGCCGACTTCGCCGTCGACGGTGATGCCGGCCGCGGCGAGCTGCTTGGCGAAGACCTTGCCGGCGTCGACGGAGGTGTCCTCCACGGCGGCACCGTCGACGACGAGCGAACGGACCGGCGTCACCTCCGTCGGGTAGTAGCCCTGGTTCCAGCCGTTGGCGAGGCTGGGCTCGGCGAACAGGCTGTCGTCGACACGGACCTTGACGTCGGTCCTGCCTGCGGCCTTCAGCCCGGCGACCGCGGCCTTCGTCATCTCGGCGAGGCCGGCACTGGTCAGGGTGCGGTCGCCGCCGCCGACGAGGGTGAGGGTGCCGTTGCCGTAGACGACCTTGGTGGTGAACCTGTGGTTCGGGCCCATCAGCGTCAGAGCGGTGGTCGCCGTGGCGAGCTTGGCGTTGGAGGCCGGCATGAGCGCGGTGGAACCGTTGTGGTCCCACAGGGTGGCGTCGGAGTCGCCGTCGAGGACGACGCCGCTGACGTCGGAGCCGAGACGCTTGTCGGCGATGCGCTCGTTGAGGCTCTTGACGAGCTGCGCGTCGTCGGCGTCGAGGGTGCCGGCCCGGCCGGCGGTGACGCCCTGGGCCGCTCCGTCAGCGCCGGTGCTCCCGTCGGCGGCGAAGGCCGAGGTGCCGGCCAGCGTGGCGGAAGCCACGGGTACGGCCATCGCGAGGACGAGGGAGCGCGCGCCTATGCGGCCCACTCTCGCTTTGCGGTGCCGGCGGTTTCCGCCCGGGACGAAGGAGTTCGTGGGGGTTTCGTCTGGCGTACCAGTCATAAAACGAATCCAAGGATCGATTGCATGGTTCTGTGGGTGGTTCTGTGGGTCGAACGGCGCGCACGTTACCAGCCGTCATATGCGCTTCTCAGGTACGGGAACAAACGGTTGTGAGCAACTTGCGACGGCATGTGTCCGACACGAAACGAAGCTGATCATCTTGTGTGTGGAAATCGAAGGGGACCGCAGCCGGGCAGCGGCCGGTGAACCGACGGCGTCGATCGCCTTGAGCCGCAGCCCCGGCCGTGCGCCCGTGCGGCCCTCGCCCCTGGAAACGCGAATGGGGCCCGGCTGGTGCCGGGCCCCATTCCTTCGTAGCGGGGACAGGATTTGAACCTGCGACCTCTGGGTTATGAGCCCAGCGAGCTACCGAGCTGCTCCACCCCGCGTCGGTAGGACCACTCTACACAGTCCACAGGCCTGCGATGGACGTCAGCCCCGGACGAGGGCGTGGAAAGTGCCCCGGGGAGGCACCCGATCAGCTAGCGTGCGCGGCTATGGGTGAGCTGATAGTGATCCGGCACGGCCAGACGGAGTGGAGCCTGTCGGGCCGGCATGCCGGCCGGACCGACGTGCGGCTGACCGACGCGGGTGAGGCGGCGGCCAGGGCTCTGGCACCGAGGCTGGCCCGCCGCCGTCCGGTCGCCGTGCTCAGCAGCCCGCTGCACCGTGCCATGCGGACAGCCGAGTTGGCCGGCTTGACCGGCGTCACGCCCGATCCCGACCTGTCGGAGTGGGATTACGGCGGCTACGAAGGCCTGACCGCCGACCAGATCCGGGAGTCGAGGCCGGGCTGGGACCTGTGGCGGGACGGTGTCATTCCCGGCGACGCCGATCATCCCGGCGAGCAGCTCCGGCAGGTGGCCGCGCGCACGGACGCGGTGCTGGAGCGCATTCGTCCGCTGCTGAGCGAGGGCGATGTCGCCGTCGTCGCGCACGGCCATCTCGCCCGGGTGCTCACCGTACGCTGGCTCGGACTGGACGCGTCCGCGAGCCGACTGCTCGGACACCCGCATCCCGGCACCCTCGGCTTCCTGGCCGCCGAGGACGGGCAACCGTACATCTCCGCCTGGAACGTCCCCTAGCACGAGCCCGCTTCGCCACCGGGCGACCACACCGCGAGGTCGTCAAGACCTTCCTGGCCGCAGCCCACGACGGCCGGTTCGAGCAACTGCCACAGGTTCTCCACCCCGAAGTGAAGTTCACCGTCCACACCCCGAACGGAACGTTCGTCACGCTCGGGGCCACCGAAGTCGCCACCCGCGCGCGAGTGGCCGGCAGCACGGCACGACGACATGCGGCGACCGTCAACGGCCGCCCCGGCGTCATCTCGTGGAGCGCGGACGGCACTCCGCCCTCCGTCCTCGCCTTCGCCGTCGCCGTCGCCGTCGCCGTCGCCGACGGCAACATCACCGAGATCACCGCCGTGGTCGGCCCGGCGGAACTCGCGCCCGTGGACCTGCCGGACCCGGTGTGGCCCCCTGCCGGCGAAGACCGCGCACACTCGAAGTGGTCCACGCCGGATGCCGCGTTCTCATGTATTCAGACTGACGGTAATAATTCGATTTCAATTCCAACGTCGGCTGAATTTCCGCCGAGATCGGCTCAATGAGTGGCTTTCCTCGGACGGGGCCAGCGTGCCGCGGGAACATGCCTGAATCGCCCCTGTATCTCTTGGCCGTTGCGTGAGGCGATGGAAGGCTGGAGACGATGATCGAGCGAAGGAAATTCCTCGCGGCCGGCACCATGGGGGCAGCGGCCATGATTTCACCAGGTGTTCTGGGAGCGCGAGCCGGTGCGACGACCGCTCACCCGCCGACAGGATGTACGAACACCCCGGCACTGAACACCCCTCCGTTGAAGAAGTACGTCGACCCGCTGCCGAGGCCGGTAGCGGCCATCCCGGATCCTTCCGTCTATCCGGGCGCCGACTACTACGAGATCACCATGCGGCAGGAGTCGTGGCGCTTCCACCGGGATCTCGCGCCGTCCCCTGTGTGGGGCTACTGGGCCACGAACCCGCACGCTCCTCACGAACCGATCGGCATGGGCTATCTCGGGCCGACCATCAACACGATGCGTGACCACCCGACGGTCGTCAAGTGGCGCAACGAACTGCCGACCACCCACATGTTCCAGTCCGTGATCGACAAGATCCGGGAGGGAGACCCCCAGCTCTCCCCGATCGCCCCGCCTCCCTACAAGAGCGTCCCGCCCATCCCGGCGAACATCAACGTGTGGAACGTCGTACACCAGCACGGCGGTTACACGGCACCGCAGTCCGACGGCATGCCACTGCAGTCGTACAGCCCGGACGGTTTTCACGCCGAGTCCTACACCACCCTGGACCCGGACCGGGTCGAAGCCAACGAGGCGATCTACGCCTACACCAATCACGACCATTCGTGCATGCTCTGGTATCACGATCACGGCATGGGGATGACCAGCCTCAACGTCTATGCGGGCCTTGCCGGTCTCTACTTCATTCGTGACCACGCCGACGAGTGGCTCGGGCTGCCGCAAGGCGAATTCGAGGTCCCTCTCGTCCTGCAGGACCGGACCTTCCACCGGGACGGCTCGCTCGCCTACACCATGGACCAGCGGGAAGGCGAGGACACCCCGGTCGTCAACGGAAAGGCGTACCCTTTCCTGGCCGTCGAGCCGCGACGCTACCGGCTGCGCATTCTCAACGCATCGAACGAGCGATTCTGGCGGCTGAGGTTCGACGTTCCCCGAGACGTACTCCCTGAGCCCCAACTGCCGTTCTGGCTCATCGGCACAGACGGCGGCTTCCGCACTCCGCTGCACATGCTCGATTTCCTGATCAGCCCCGCCGAGCGGTACGACCTGATCGTCGACTTCAGCCGGATGCCCATGGGCACGAACGTCACGTTGACGAACTTCCCGGGGACCCAGGTCCACTTCCCCGGAATCACCGGCTGCGGACCGGAGATCGCGGAGATCATGCAGTTCCAGGTAACCAAGCCGCTGTCCGGAGGCAGGGACCGTACGACGCCGCCGAAGAAACTCAGACTGCCCGCGGTCGCACCCATCGAGCCGGAACCGCACACCCGTCGGCGGGAATGGGTCGTGTACCAGCACAAGCTCTTCAGTACCATGACGTTCAACGCGGTGCCCTTCATGGAACCGTCCCAGGACTTCATCGAGGAGGGCTCGACCGAGATCTGGGAGTACATCAATCCCAACCATGACGCCCACCCGATGCATGTCCACCTCGTCAACTTCCAGGTGCTGAACAGGCAACCGATCGACGCGGCCCGCTACCAGGCCGATTACGACAAGTGGGTCTACGGCAGCCGCAGACCGGAGGACCGACCGGTGCTGGCGCGATACTTCACCGGCCCACCCGTTCCGCCGGAGCCGGACGAAGCACTGTCCTACAAGGACACGGTCAAGGCCCACGCGAAGATGGTGACCAGGATCATCATTCAGGAGTTCGTCCCGCCGACGGAGACGATCGCGTCGATTCCGGGCAGCGGCGCGGAGTTGCCGGCGACGTACGTCCACCACTGCCACCTCCTCGAACACGAAGACGACGACCTCATGCGTCCGTGGACGATCGTCGGCCCCGGCGATCACGACGGCCACGGCGATGAAGACCACGGCCACGGCGGCGGCCACGGCCGCTGACGCGATCGATCGACCCGCGTGTGCGGATCGGCGCCCCAGGACCCCGGACGCCCTCGGCTGTCCGCGGTGCCCACGGGGAAGGCCGGCCCGCAGGCTGGTCGCCCCGCCGGTCCGGACAACCGGAGGCTCGGGAGCCCACTCGCGTCCAGCCGGTGCCGCGGTTCAGCGGGTACCGGGTGCCGTGGCGGTTGGCCGTGGCGGCTTTGGCCACCCGCCCGCCGCGTCGGTTCCGCGGCCGGCGGCCGCGTCCGGCGAAGGCTCACGGATCACGAGGTGCTCAGGGCCTCCGTCGGAGCCAGGCGGGCGGCGCGTACGGACGGGTACACGCCCGCCAGGATCCCGATGGCCGTCGCACCGCCCGTTCCCATGGCCACAGCGGTCACAGGGATCACCGGTGGCCAGCCCTGGTACGTCACGTAGGCGACCGTGGCCAGTGCGCCGATCGCCGTTCCCACCGCACCGCCGAACACGGAGAGCACCACGGACTCCGTCATGAACTGGCCCCTGATCTGTCTGCGGTTGGCTCCCAGTGCCCGCCGCAGACCGATCTCACTGCGCCGCTCCAGGACGGAGATGTACATGGTGTTGGCGACCCCGATGCCACCGACCAGCAGGGCCACTCCCGACAGTCCCAGGAAGAGGGCCGAGAACGTGCTGTTGGCCATACGTTTGGCCGCCAGGGCGTCGGACGGCCGGCTGACCTGCACCAGCCCCGGCAGCTGCGGGTCGAGGGTGGCGGGCAGGACGTCGGCCACGGCTTCCATGGCGTCCTCGTCGGCCCGTACGTAGACGACCGTGGGGTGTCCGTCGAAGGCGAGTTCCCGTTCGGCCGCCCGCCAGCCCACCAGGACGGAGCGGTCGAGGTCCTCGGCGAGCGGTATCGGTTCGAGGACGCCGACGACCGTGAACCACGTCTGGTCGATGATGATCTGCGGTCCCTCCTGGCCTGGGACGATGCCGGGAACGCCGAGCCGGGCGGCGGCCTGGTGGCCGAGTACGACGGTGGGCAGCCGGTCCGTGGAGGGGCTCAGGAAGCGGCCCGAGGCCACTGCGCCGTTCACCGCGGGCAGCAGGTCGTCCTGACTGGCGAGCACGGTGAGCCCGAGTCCGTCGTCGGGGTCGGTCCGGTCGGAGCGCCGGACGACCGCGTGGGTGTTGGCGACAGCACTCGTGCGGCTCACCGGGCCGATTCTGGCGGCCATTCCCGCCGCTTCCGGCGGCAGCAGCACCGGGGGGTTCTGGTTGGGCTGCGGCTGTGCTCTGAGCAGGTTCGTGCCCAGCGCGGCCAGTTGTGCGTCGAGGGCGGCCCGGCTCGACGCCGGGATCCCCGTGACCAGGACGAGCGTGAGGATGCCGATCGAAATACCGAGTGCGGACAGAGCAGCCCTCATCCGGCGGATACGGATGCCGAGGAGTCCGAGCAGCAGCACGTCCGCCGGCGCCAGCCGTACGGGGCGGGCCGGGTCGAAGCGCCTGGCGTGCGCGTCCGCGCGGCGGTCGCTTCCGGAAGGAGCCGTACGGCGGGTCACGCGCCGCCCCCGGCGGCCGGTGCCTCGTCGTGCGTGTCGGTGACGACGTGCCCGTCCCGCATCTCGATCCGGCGGGGCAGGCGTGCCGCGATGTCCCGATCGTGCGTGATGACGGCGATGGTGGTGCCCTCGCTGTTCAGCTGGGTGAGGAGGTGGAGCACGGACTGTCCGTTCGCGGTGTCGAGGGCACCGGTCGGCTCGTCGGCGAGGACCAGCGCGGGCTCGTTGACCAAGGCCCGGGCGATGGCCACCCGCTGGCGTTCGCCGCCGGCGAGCTGGTGCGGCAGGTGGCGGGTGCGGTGGGCGAGACCGACACGGCCGAGGGCGGCCGCGGCCATCGGCCGTCGCCGGCGGCGCGGCACGCCCGCGTAGAGCAGTCCCGTGGCGACGTTCTCCTCGGCCGTGAGGCCGTCCGTGAGGTGGAAGTGCTGGAAGACGAACCCCAGCCGGCGTCCGCGCAGGGCGGACAGTTCCCGGTCGGACAGCCGTGCGGCGTTCCTGCCGCCGATCCGGACGGTGCCGCTGGTCGGCGTGGCGAGGGTGCCCATGATGTTCAGCAAGGTGGATTTGCCGGAGCCGGAGCGGCCGACGATCGCCAGCAACTCGCCCGTCCGGATGGTCAGGGACACGTTGTCGAGGGCGGTGACGCCTCCCGCGTAGACCTTGCGGACGTTCTGGACGGCGAGGACGGGGGCATCCGGGTCGCCGGGCGGGTTCGGCGGGGTGCGCCACCATGCCTGCGCAGTGGTCGGCATCCCGGGCGGATCGTGCGGTGTTTCCGGTGGGCCGGGGCGCGGTGCGATCATGACGCCGTCACCACCACGTCGCCCTCCTCGACGCCGGCACCGCTGACCTCTACGAGCCCCTTGGCGAACAAACCGGTCTCGGCCCTGACCAGCTTCCCGCCGGGGCGCTGCAACGCGTAACCGCCCTCGCTCAACGCGAGGAGCGCGCCCACCGGGACCACGAGCACGTCCTTCCTGGTCTCGGCCGTGAAGACGACCTGTACGGACGCCGCGTCGATCTCGGCGACGTCGGCGCTGTGCGTGAGCCGCACCTTCACCTGGAGCGTGGGGGGCGTTTCGACGCCGTCGCCGGCGCCGCTGTCGTTGCCGCCCTGCACCGTGGTGCTGACCGACGCGACCTGGCCGGGGACGTCCTTGTCGCCGGGCAGGGTGATGGTGACCTTGTCGCCCTTGTGGATGGAGTGGGCGCTGTTCACGTCGGCCTTCACCGTGACCGTCTTCTCCTGCGAGGTGAGGGTGAGGACGTTTTCGGCGGCCGGGTCACCGAGCTGCGCCGTGACGGCGTCGACGCGCGAGGGTCCGGGCAGGACCAGGGTCCGGTCCGGGTCCAGCGTTCCGGTCGCCTTCCGGCCGGTGTCGTGCTGCCAGCGCTTGAGCGCCGCGAGTACTCCGGTGGTCAGTTCGGTGCCGACGCCACCCGCGCCGGTGCCTGTGCCGTTGTTCGCCCCGCTGCCCGTGGCGCTGCCCGTTCCGCCGCCCGCGGGGGCCTCCGGGACCTGCCGGGGCCTGGGACCGATGTCGTAGCCGAGGGCCCGCAGGTTCTCGACCAGGACGGTCACGTCCCGTCCGGTCGTGCCCGCCTTGTCCAGCGGGCGGAAGAACGGGGTGTCGCCGAAGAACACCGTGACCGGCTCGTCGTCGATCCAGTACAGGGGCTTGCCCCGGGACGCGGCGGAGCCGGAGGCGGGGAGTCTGCTGATCACGCCCTTCCCGGTGCCCTTGACCGTGACGCGGCCGCCGAAGCCGAGCACGCCGGGGAGGGTCCGGGAGTCGCTCAGGTCCGCTCGCTTCACCTGGGTGGTCCGGGTGGAGGGAGCGGCGGCGGGGCCGGGGCGCTGCCGTCTGCCGTGGTCCGTGAGCGCCGTCGCCCCGTAGACGCCGCCCGCGGCGACCGCGAGCACGGCCGCGACCACGGTCACCCTGCGCAGGGCCCGCCGCGGGCGCCTGCGGGACGGCCGCCCGCTCGTCGGCGAACCGTCGCTCGCGGGCGCACCACGTTCCGCCGTCGAGCCGCTACTTGCCACCGAACGCCTCCAGCGAACAGGCACGGTCGGCCTCGGTGGCCTTGGACTCGGGAAGGCTGCCCGTGGTGTCGTCGTCGTAGGTCCAGCCCAGACCGTCCGGGTACACGCTGGTGTCGGGGATCAGGTGGATCTTCATGCCCCGGTGCTGGAGGCACTTGACGTAGGCGCGGTAGTCGTCCGCGTAGTGCGCGTTGGTCTCGGGGCTGGTCTCGGGGGGCTGGCGTGGCAGCTTGACCAGACAGGCGTCGTAAGCGGCCTGGTACTTGGAGTAGTCCTTCTCGCTCACCTCGGGCACTGCCTGCCTGGCGCCGGTCGCGGCCGCCCGCTCGGTGTTCATCGGCACACCGTGCGCCTGGAGGCACGCGTTGTAGGCGTCCGTGAGGCGCTGATCCTCCTCCAGGGAGGTGTCCAGCCTCAGTTGGGGGCGTTCGGCTTCCACGGCCGAGTCGTGCGGGCCGCCCTTCGGCGCCTTCTTCGCGCCCGTCGGCGCGCCGGACTGCAGGGTGTCAACACCCCTGCCCGAACCTCTCCCGGCGCCGTCACCGCCGCCGCACGCGGTCAGCGTCATTCCGGCGGCGACAGCCAGGCCGAGGACGGCAAGGAAACGGGACGAGTACGTGGACGAGTGCAGGGACGAGTGCGCGGACGACCGCGCGGACGACCGCAGGGTTGAGTGGTTGTGCTGCATGCCGGACAGCGTGCGCAAGGAATGTCAGGCAAACGTCAGGGACTGACAGTGGTCCGGTGTTCCTGCCGGGGAAGGGCGTCCGGACGAGCAGAACACCGCTGTTCCCGTTCCTAGACTGACGCCATGTGCGCAGAAGTAGTGATAGCCGAGGACGATGCCGACCAGGCCGAACTGATCCGCAGGTACCTGGAGCACGAGGGGCACGCGGTGACCCTCGTGCACGACGGCCGGTCCGCTCTCGACCTGCTGCGCAGCAGACGCCCCGACCTGCTGGTCCTCGATGTGATGATGCCGCGGGTCGACGGGCTGGACGTGTGCCGCATCCTGCGGGCGGAACCCCGTCTCGCAGACCTTCCCGTGCTCATGCTGACGGCCAGGTCGTCCGAGGACGATCTCCTGCTCGGCCTGGATCTGGGCGCGGACGACTACATGACCAAGCCGTTCAGTCCGCGCGAACTCATGGCGCGCATACGGTCCCTGCTCCGGCGCAGCGACCGGGGCGCGGACAGCGTGGCCGGCCGGGGTGCGGCCCTCTCTTCCTCCGTACTGCGGGCCGGCCCGGTGACGGTCGACCGCGCCCGGCACGAGGTGTGGGCGTACGGACGCACCATCCGCTGTACGCCGGGTGAGTTCCGCCTCCTCGACGTGCTCGCCGAGCACCCCGGGCAGGTCCTGTCGCGAGCCCAGATCCTCGAACGTCTGCACGGCTCCGATCCGTTCATCACCCCGCGGACGGTCGACGTCCACGTCATGAACCTGCGCCGGAAGATCAAGGACGCCCTGTCGGGCCAACAGCCCGCTGCGGCACAGGACTTGTCGCCCCTGGTGACCGTGTACGGGGTGGGGTACAAGCTCGTGGACGACCAGCAGGTTCTCCCTCATGCGTAGGGCCCGCTCCACGGCCGCCGCCTCCACCGCCCCCACCGTTCCCGCCGCTCCTGCCGCTCCCACCGCTCCTGCCGTCTCGACCGCGCCTGTGCGGCGCAGTCTGCTGCTGCGTCTGCTGGCGGTCTCGGCCCTCGTCTCGGTGTGCTCGATCACCGCCACCGCATGGGTGGTGGTGCAGAGCACCGCCGTCGCGCTCAGCCGTGAGCGGGGCCAGGCGCTGGCCGACGACGCCCGGGTCTACGACGCCCTCCTCGGTTATGCCGCGACTCATCCATCCTGGAACGGCGTGCGGCCCTCCGTGGACCGGCTCGCCGAGTCGACCGGCCACCGCATCGTCCTCCTCGGCAAGGACGGCCGTCCCCTCGCGGACTCGGCCGCCGAGCGGGACCACCCGTTCCAGCCGCCGCAGAAGGCGACCGCGGTCGTCGACCCGCTGGCCGTCGACCCGGAACTGAGCAAGGACAAGGACGGGAACACGGGCGACGGCTTCGGCAACGACACCGGTGCCGGCACCGGGCTGATCGACTCGCGGGCCGTGGGCCCCTTCAAGCTGTCCGGGGAAGACAGCAAGTACCTGGGGGGCATCGCCACCCGGGTGGTCGCCTGCCTGCGCGACCTCGGCGGCGTCCAGGCACATGTGCGCACGATGCCCAGCGGACGTCCCAGAGTGGTGGTGCCCAGTCCCGGCGGGGCGCCCATCCTGGGCGACCAGCGCTGCCCCACGACGGCGCTCACCGATCCGACACCGTCGGAGGCCGAAGCCCTGGCCGCCTTGACCACACTCGTCAACACATGTCTGGCCGGACGGCAGGCGGGCGCGGTGACGCTGGCCGTCGACGGCAGCTGGGAGGCGCGGACCCGCGACGCACCCCCTGCCGCGACCGTCACCTCGTGCCTGACGTCGAGCCGCAGTCAGCAGCTGGCGCCGTACGTGGCCCCCGCCGCGCTCATGTACATCAGTGGCCCCGGACGCACGGCGACGACCTTCTTCGACCTCTCTGCCGACAACAGGCTCCGTATCGCCGGCTGGGCCTCGGCCGTGCTGGTGCTGACGGTCGCCGTGACCACTCTGGCCGGCATCCGCCTGGTGAAGCCACTGAGGACGCTGACGGCAGCGGCGATGCGGATGGAGGCCGGCGAGCTGTCCACGCGCGTGCCGGTCCGGGGGGACGACGAGATCGGAAGGCTCTCGGCCGCCTTCAACGCGATGTCGCTGCGCCGCGAACGGCTGGAATCCGTACGACGGAACATGACCAACGACATCGCACATGAACTGCGTACGCCGGTGAGCAACATCCGGGGCTGGCTGGAGGCCGTGGAGGACGGCCTCGCCCGTCCCGATGCCGAGTTGGTGACGTCCCTGCTGGGGCAGGCCCTCCAGCTCCAGCACATCATCGACGACCTGCGGGACCTCTCGGCGGCAGAGGCCGACGAACTCCGTCTGGCGCCCGAGTCCGTCCAGGTCACCGAACTCCTGTCGGCCACCGCCACGGCCAACCAGGCCACGGCGGCCGCAGCAGGTGTCACCCTCCGCGCCGTGGCGAGCGAACCGGTCCAGGTCATGGCAGACCCGGTACGGATACGGCAGATGGTCGGCAACCTCGTGTCGAACGCGATCCGCCACACGCCCGCCGGGGGCTCCGTCACGCTGGGCGCCCGCGTCGAGGCCGGCCTCGGCGGGGTCTACGGTTCCGGGGCCGCCACCGTCGTGATCGACGTGACGGACAGCGGCACCGGAATCCCGGCCGGCGACTTGCCGCATGTCTTCGACCGGTTCTGGCGCGCGGACAAGTCCCGCAACCGGCGAAGCGGCGGCAGCGGCCTCGGGCTGGCGATCGTCCGCCGCCTGGCCGAGGCGCACCAGGGAACCGTCACCGCGACCAGCACGCCGGGCGCGGGCTCGACCTTCACCCTCCGCCTGCCGCAGTATGGGCCCGCCACCGGGGCGAACCCGCCGATGGGACAGGCCGGTACGACATGACCGCGGGCATGCCTGCGCGCGGCAGGGCGGCGGGCGCCCGGCCGGCGTCGGAGGGGGTGGCGATTCGCGGAGGTGCAGGAACTTCGACGAGCACGTGCGCGTCTGAAGACACAAGTTGTGCCCAGCGCGATGCCAAGCGCCCGCGGAGTCGCCACGCCGCCTCTCCCCGATATGCAGAGCAGGGGCCGCAGTTGCGCGGGCGGGGTCCCGTCCCGCCGCTGCTCTTCCGGTCGTTACGCTCCCCAGGGGGTGGCGGTGGGCGTTCTCAGGCCAGCCAGGTCATCACCCGTTCCATGCCCGCCTTCCAGTGACGTTCTGTCAGCGTGGCCGCCCGGTTCCCGTCACCGGCGGCCAGGGCCGCGAGGATCTCCCGGTGTTCGGCGTCGGCACGTGCGCGCTCCGGAGTACGGTGCATGTAGGCGATCTCGTAGCGGGCGAGGTTGTTGCGCAGTTGACCGGCGAGTGTCGCGAGGTACTGGTTGCCGCCGAGGCCGACCAGCGCGTCGTGGTGGTGGGTGTCCAGCCGGCGCCGCCGCACGGGGTCGTCGCACCGTTCGAGTTCGCCGAGGCGGCTCGTGAGCCGCTCCATCACCTCGTCCGGGAGGGGCCGGGTGACGGATCGCAGGGCCAGCGCCTCCAACGCGCCGAGGACGGGGTAGAGCTCGCCGCACTCGCGGGCGGTGAGCGGTTTGACCGTGAAACCCCGGGCGAGCGCGGAGTCCACCACTCCCTCGGCCTGGAGGCGCAGCAGGGCCTCCCGTACCGGGGTGCGTGAGACGCCCAGCGTACGGCTGAGGGAGGCTTCGGTCAGTGCGGCGCCCGGCGTGACGTGTCCGCTCGCGATCAGTTCGACGATCCGGGCGTAGACGCTCTCCCGGAGGGGTTCGCCGCGGGTGATGGGTTCGGGTGGGGTGGGTGTGGTCATGACCTGTAGGGGCTCTCATCCCGGTGGCGTAGTTCGAACTCCGGGCGCATGCACAGGCTCCGCGCGTCGGTCATGCGGTCGACGGCCAGGTACCCGTCGAGGTGGTCGATCTCGTGTTGCAGCAGTTCTCCCAGCTCTCCGTCCGCCCGCACGGTGTGGTGCCGTCCGTCGGGTGACTGGTAGTCGACCTCGATCCAGGTGTGGCGGCGGACGGTGCAGAAGAACTGGAGAGAGAAGCTGAGGCAGCCGTCCCACACCTCCCACGTCGACTCGGCACGCGCGGTGATGCGGGGATTGACGAGCGTCCATGGCTGTTCCAGCCTGCAGTGGACCAGCCGCACACCGGCCCCGATCTGCGGGGCTGCGATCCCGCGGCCGTAGCCCGTGCGTCGTTGCCAGTCCGCGAGCGTGTCGTCCAGGTCCGTGATCAAGGCGGCGGCCGCGGGGTCGAGTGGGACGGGGATCTCCTGCGTGGGAGCGCGGAGCAATGGGTGCCCCAGTTGAAGGGTTTCACGTATCGTCACTTCGTCTATCGTATACGATGTGAAGGTCGCGCGGATCCGTCGGCTGGGCGCCCGGGTGGTCCTGGCCGGTGAGGACTTCGACGAGGCCAAGTCCCTGGCCCGCACGCACGCGGAGCACGAGCACCTGACTTTCGTCGAGGACGGCGACGAGCCCCGCATCGCGGAGGGCGCGGGGACGATCGCCGTCGAACTGATGCCTGCGGCGCCCGATCTGCTCCTCGTACCGGTGGCCAACGGGGCCCTGATCAACGGGATCGGCTCCCTGGACGAAGGCGCACGCGCCGCACACGAGAGTCGTCGGGGTGTGCGCGGCGGGCGCGCCCGCCATGGCGCTGAGCTGGAAGGCGGGCGCCGTCGTCGCCACCTCCCGGCCGCGCACCGCCGCCGACGGAGTCGCGGTACGCCTGCCGGTGCCGGCGGCGGTGCGCACCATGTCCGAGGTCGTCGACGACATGCTGTGCGTCGACGAGGAGTCCATCGCACGTGCCGCGGACCTCGCACGCGCGGGACGGGTAGGCACCGCGCTCGCGGCACTGGTGCGGGTGAGGCGGCAAGGCGCGTCTTTCCCGTCCGCGGCCGGGGCGCGGGAACCCGTACTCGTGCACAGTGGGCGGCTCACTCAGCCGTGGGTTGCCGGTGGGCGGTGGTCACCCGGGGGCAGGGTGAGGTCCGCCCAGTCGAAACCGGGTGCGGTCACGCAGGTGACGAGCACGGGGGCGCTGCCGGTGGGGCGGGCGCTTTGCCACTGTCCGGCGGAAACCGCCGCCCACAGCACCTGTCCGGCCGCCGTGTCGGGGCCGAGGAGGACGGTAGGGGCCGCCCGGTCCGTTGGCTGGGGAGCGCAGGTGAGGGACAGAGGGCTGCCGCTGTGCCAGAGCCACAGTTCGTCGGAGGCGACGCGGTGCCAGCGTGACTGCTCCCCGGGGCTCAGAAGGTAGTGAATGGCGGTGGCGGCCGGGCGTCGCCCCCGGCTGGTGTCGACCTGCTCGCCGGCCGCCCAGAGACGTCGGTACCAACCGCCCTCCGGATGCTCCTCCAGACCCAGCTGCACGGCCAGAGCCGGCCGCGTCCGCCCGGAGGCCTTCATCACCGCGCGCTCGGCGGAGTCGTTCTCGCGGTGCATCGTCGCCCCCTTCGTGAGGCCCACCATGGCGCGGGGGGCACGGCCCTCCTGTGCCAACAGCTCGCCCGGCCGGATGGAAACGTCTGACGCGGACCCGCCGGCCGGCCCCGCCTTCTTGTAGGCCCCGTCGGGCGCACGTCCTTGTCCGAGACAGGTGGCCGCGGTCGTCTGGAGGTCGGACATCACCACGTCGACGCTCTTCGTCTCCCGCACGGCCCACCGCAGCAGAACGGTCAGGCGGGAACCGGTACAGCCACAGCAGCATCCTCCTCGCGCGGACCGGGAACCGACTGGCCGGCCCGCCCCTCGGTCATGTGGGCCGCCCTTCTCGTCATATGCCTCCGGCGCCGGCCTTCCCGGACCCGACACACCCCCTCCACCCGTACAGGCCAGCGCGCGCGTGCGGAGAACACCGCTCAGCCGTATGAAGGCGTGCCAGTCGTCCACGGCAACGCTCGCTCGGTCGGAAACCGGACGAGTACGCCGTTTCACCGCGTGTCCGGCAGCGTCCTCTGCCACAGTGCACCCACCATGACCAGTCAGCCGCAGCAGCAATCACCGCCGGACGACGTCCCTGCCGACCGCCCCGACGCCCCTGCGGGAATGTCCGCTCCACTGACGGTGGGGGTGGAGGAGGAGTTCCTCCTCGTCGATCCCGTCACCAGAACCGTCAGCCCCCAGGGCCCGCAGGTCGCCGCCGCAGCCGCCGGTGAACTCGGCCACCGCGTCGGCACCGAACTCACCCGCTACCAGATCGAAGGCCGTACCGAGCCGCACACCTGCCTGAACGAGGCAGCCGAAGAACTCCGCGCCACGCGAGCGGTCCTGGCACGCGCGGCCGCCGGCCGCGGCCTGCGCATCGCCTCCAGCGGCTCCCCGATCCTCGGCCTGGTCACCCCCGTGCCCCTCACACCAGGTCCGCGGTACGCGGAGAGCCTGTCCCTCTTCCGCGCCCTCGACGACGAGCAGAGCGCGTGCGCGTGTCACGTGCACGTAGGCGTGGCCGATCCGCGGGAAGCGATCGAAGTGAGCAACCACCTGCGGCCCTGGCTGCCCACGCTGACCGCGCTGGCCGCGAACTCGCCGTACTGGGCAGGCCGCGACACCGGCTACGCCAGCTGGCGCACCACCACCTGGGGGCGATGGCCGGTGGCCGGCCCGCCGCCGTACTTCGACTCCCCCGCCCATTTCCAGGACCTGGTCGAAGAACTCATCGGCACGCGAGCCGTCCTGGACCGCGGCGGCCTCTACTGGGACATCCGCCCCTCCCACCACCTGCCCACCATCGAGGTACGCGTCGCCGACGCAGGACTCACCCCCGAGGACACCGTCCTGCTCGCCGCCCTCGTCCGCGCCCTCACCGCCACCGCCCTCACCGCCATCCGCGCCGGTGAACCGGCACCCCGGCCCGCCCCCGAGCTGCTGCGCGCGGCCTGCTGGCGGGCAGCACGCGACGGTCTGAGCGGACACGCCCTCGACCCGGTCACCCGCCAACTGCTCCCCCAGACCACCCAGATCGAACACATGCTGCGTGTCATCTCCCCCGCCCTGCACCGCAACGGCGATCTCGACCTCGTACGCACCCACTGGGACCGCCTGCGCACCCGAGGAAGCGGAGCCGACCGGCAGCGCGCCGCCTACCGCCACCGCTCCAGCCTCCACGACGTCGTGGACCATGTCATCCACGCCACCTGCGCCTCGCAGACGCCCTGAGCGACGACGGCGGGCTTGCCCACCGGCCAGGACAGTCCACTCAGGAGCCCCGACGGCACGCGCTGCCGCCGGATGGAAGGAAGCGTGACGGCTGCACGAACTGGATGCTCCTATGCTTGTCAAGCTGCAGGAGCGAGGTCGGTTTGGGTGATTCGTTCGGTTGGTGTGGCGGTCAGAGCGCGGTAGACCTCGCGGGC
>NZ_JBHJUW010000096.1:0-34368 GCF_042268205.1 Streptomyces sp. NPDC056160 | reverse complement strand
CCCGCGAGGTCTACCGCGCTCTGACCGCCACACCAACCGAACGAATCACCCAAACCGACCTCGCTCCTGCAGCTTGACAAGCATAGGAGCATCCGGGCCGTCCACACAGGGTGCCGGCCACGTCGGCCTCGTACCGGGTTCGTCCCGCAGGTGACGAGGTCGGCCGCCGGGCGGGGGCAGCAAGACGGCGACACAGATGCCCACCACCAGGGCCGGATGAAGGCGGCCCTGGCCGGCCTGCGGAGCCGCCCGCGGTGTGGTGCCGGATGCGACTGGATCGCCACCGCGCACCGGCCCCCACGTGACGCCGATCAGACAGCCATGAAGACCGAGCCGCTGCGCCCGCTGCGCACCGCGCCGGACCTGCGCCGCTCGTGCTGCTACCGGGCAACCGTCTTCGCCGGGTCCTCCGCGGCCTGCCAGGCGCCGATCGGCACCGTGGCCAGGTCAGGGGAAGCGGGTGGCCGGCCGTACGGGCAGGCGAGCGGGACGCTGACCGGACGCTTCGCCCGCAGCCGTGCTGCATCAGTCACCACGATCTCCGGCAGTTTCACCAGCAAATCTCGGCGTTATCGGCGAAAGTCTCAAAGGCGCGCAGGGAATCAGGACAGTGGGAGTACTTGTGCCTACGCGCATGGGGGTTACCGTGGTCTTGTGGCTTCCGATCAGGCAGCGTCGGCCGACGCGGTCGTCAGCGCCATCGACTCCGTAAGTGTCCTGAGCGAGGACTCGCGGCGGCGCATGTTCGCCTTCATCCGTCGTGCCGGCCACGCCGTCACCCGCGACGAGGCCGCCGCGAGCGTGGGCATCTCCCGCAAGCTGGCCGCCTTCCACCTCGACAAACTCGTCGACGCCGGCCTGCTGCGCGCCCGCTACGAGACGCCCGGCGGGATCCGCAAGGCCGGCAGACGGCCGAAGGTGTACGAACCCAGCGGTGCCCAGATCACCGTGAGCATCCCCGACCGGCGCCACGAACTCCTGGCGGACCTCCTCCTGGACGCCGTCCTGACCGAGGAAGCCGGCGAGAACGCCGCACACGCGGCCATGCGGACCGCCGAGCAGCGTGGTTTGCGTATGGGGGCCGCCGCACGGAAGGCGACCCGGCCCGGGCGCCTGGGCCCCGAGCGCGGGCTGACCGCCTGCGAGGGGTTGCTGGAGGAGTTCGGCTACGAACCCGTCCGGGAAACCTCCACCCGGCTGCGGCTGCGCAACTGCCCGTTCCATCCCCTGGCCGCGAAGGCTCCTGACCTGGTGTGCGGCATGAACCAGGCTTTCCTCAGCGGCTACCTCACCGGCCTGGAGGTGGGCGGCATCCAGGCCGTCCTGGCTTCCGAGCCCGGCGCATGCTGCGTCCGGCTGGGCCCGACCGACACCGATCGCGATGACCAGATGCCCGAGGTTCACTGACGCGGCACCGGCCGCCCGCCCCCGCGGGCCACCGGCCCGAGGCACGACCCTGCCCGCGGGGAAAAGCCTGGGGAGCACGCCCTCGCCCGTGGTCCCCTGCGGGGCACACCCGTCAACCGGTGCTCGACCTCCGGGCCGAGCTGGGGAAAGACGCCCGTTCCGGCGTTCCTACCGGAGTACCGCCATGTTGACCAAACACATCCTGAAGTCCTCTGTCCCGCCCACGGCACCGGGGGACCGGTCCGCTCCCACCGCCGCGCCGATGACGGCCGCCGCCGACGTCGGGCTGCTGCTCATCCGGCTGACCTTCGGCCTGCTGATGGCCGGGCACGGGGCGCAGAAAGTCTTCGGGCTCTTCGGGGGCCCGGGGCTGACGGCGACCGGCAAGGGGTTCGCGGCCCTGGGCTACCACCCGGGCCGGCTCTTCGCCGTGGTCGGTGGCATGTCCGAGTTGCTCGGTGGCCTCGGTCTGGCTCTGGGCCTGCTGACACCGCTGGCGGCCGCCGCCCTGATCGGCGTCATGATCAACGCGATGGTCACGGTCACCGGCGGTCACGGTCTGTGGGACACGAACGGCGGCGTGGAATACAGCGTGTGCATCGCCGTCGTCGCGCTGGCCGTAACCGCCATCGGCCCGGGCCGACTGGCCGCCGACCGCCCCTTCCGCTGGGGCAAGGGCGGCTGGAAGGAGGCGGCCTTCGCCCTCGGCCTGGCCGGCATCGCCGCGGCGATAACCCTCAGTCTTTAGCAATACGAAGCGCCCCCCGCCTCGCGAAGCCGCGTCCGGCCGGCTCGACGCCTTTCCCCCCGCCCGCTGACGCCGTCAACACCTCGTCAACGGCCTCCCCCTTCGGCCTCGTACGGGATCAGGCGATGTTCGTCCGCTCCTCCTCGTCGGCCGGTGCCGAGGAGGCCGAGGTTCTCGACCGCGTCGTTGTCCGCCCGCAGCCCGCAGCCCGCAGCCCGCAGCCCGCAGCCCGCAGTCCGCAGTCCGCAGTCCGTAGCCCGCTCCGCGCGAGCTATCGGTCTGCTGACTCGCGTACGCCCGCACGGTAGGACCCGGGGGTGGTGCCCATGGCCTGGGCGAAGGTGTGGACGAACGCGCTGGTGGTCGCCCAGCCGCAGGCGTGGGCGGTGTCGGTGACGGTGGCACCCTCGGCGAGCATGACCATCGCGGAGAAGACGCGAACCCGAGTGCGCCACTGAGGATAGGTCATGCCGAACTCGTCGCGGAACAGACGCGAAAGAGTGCGTTCACCGGTGTGGACCCGGGCGGCGAGCTGCGCAAGGGTGCAAGGCCGGCGCAGGTCGTCTTCGGCGAGGCGGCAGGCGTCGGCAAGCCGTTGGTCCCGGGCAACCGGCAGGGCGACGGGCTGAGCTGTGACGCGGCGCAGCCGGTCGCGGAGTACTGCTTCGATGCGCCGGGTCTCGGCCGGTGTGAGGGCGGTCCCGGTCAGGGCGATGAGGAGTTCGCGGACCAGGGCGTCCACCGCGATGACCGTCGGCTGCTCGGTGTCGAGGAGGGGCGCCCTGCCGTGCGCGGGAAAGCCGACAGTGTGAAACCGGCTCTGCCCGTAGAACCGGTGTTCGTGCCAGGTGTCCGCTGGGACCCACAGGGCCCGGTCCCTGGAGGCGATCCAGGATCCGTGTTCCGTGGTGATCGAGAGTACCCCGGAGCTGACGTAGATGAGCTGGTGGTCGTCGTGGCGATGGCGGTCGATGGTGTCGCCGCCCTCGCGGAACTGGGTACTGGTCGCCGCAACAGGCGTGTGGCGGATCTGCGACATGGGCAGGCAGAATACGGGAAGCGCGCACGAGGTGCTGCTGTCCATCGTTGACGGGTGACATCGATCCAGGAAACAAGCGCTCCTCGTGAGGCCGGTGGCCCCCAGGGGCACTGGCGCCGGATGCGGATCTGGGCCAGTGCCCACGCCGTCGACGACTTCTACCAGGGCCTGGTACCCGCGGCCGTCCCGTACTTCGTGCTGCTGCGGGATTTCAGCTATGTGCAGGCGTCGGGGCTGGCTCTGGCCGCGACGCTGGGCAGTGCCCTGCCGCAGGTGCCGATCGGGCTGCTGGCCGACCGGTACCGGCTGCAGTGGATGTCACCCCTGGGCATCGGCCTGGCAGGGACCGGGGCTGGTCTGTCGGGGCTCGTCCCGTCCTACCCGCTGGTGTTCGCACTCCTGCTGACGGCGGGCGTGGGCATCGCCCTGTTCCATCCGCCCGCGGGACGTGACGCGCGCCGTGCGGCCGGTGGCAGTGCCACCGCGATGAGCTACTTCGCGGCCGGCGGCAGCGTCGGCTTCTTCACAGCCCCGGCGCTCGTCACGCCCGCCCTGGACAACCTCGGGATGAGCGCGACCGCGCTGTTCATCCCGCCGGCCGTGCTCATGGGCTTCTTCCTGCTGCGTCATCACCACCGCACCGCCGGTACGGCGGTCAAGAAGACGCAGCGCGGGGGGAAGGACCGGCCCGGGCTGTTCGCGGCACTGACCGCCGTCGAGATCGTGCGCTCCACCATCTCGACCGGACTCAACACGTTCATCTCCCTGTACTGGATCCGTCACCTGGAGGCGAGCAGCGGCCTCGGCGGCATCGCCCTGACCCTCGAACTCGGCGGCGGCGTGCTCGGCACCCTGCTCGGCGGCCGACTGGCCGACCGCGTCGGCATGGTCCGCACGGTGCAGATCGGCAACGCCGCCATGCTGCCCGCCCTGTGGCTCATGCTGATGTGCGACGACAAGTATTTCGCGCTGCCCCTGGCGTTGCTGGTCGGTCTGATCTCGAACATCCCCTTCGCCGTGCTCATCAAGCTCGGCCAGGACTACCTGCCCGGCAGGCCCGGGACCGCTGCCGGAGTCACCCTCGGTCTCGCCGTGAGCGCCGGTGGACTGTTCATGCCGCTGCTGGGCCTCGTCGCCGCCCACCACGGCCCCCGGGGCACGCTCATGGTTCTCGCCGCCGTGCCGGTCCTCGCGATCCTGCTCTCCACCGCGCTGCGCGAGCCGGCCCTGCCCGAACCAGAAGCCGTCAAGCCCCCGCCCGCCACGACCACCTGACCCCGACCGGGCACCGGACGGCACCTGTGGTGGCCGCAGGATCACCACCGAGCTTCGCGACGGTCGCTGAGGCGGTGAGCGGGCCTCCACCCCTGGTACTGAACGCGGGATGTGCGGCTTCGGTCCAACGCGGCGAAGTCACCGGTGGTTCGTTGAATCCGGTGGTGGTGTGGTTGACGGCAGGTCGGGTTCGGTCGTGGGCCGGTGGGAGGAGTCACCTCGCTTTCCGAGGGCCGAAGATGATCGCTCGCCGTCCATGTCCGCGTGGGCCGGGGCCGTTGGAGGAGTACGCGGCGAGGTTCGACGCCCCCTTCTTCAGCCTGGCCCAGCGGCGAGGGTTTCGCGAGTACCTGACCGGGTTGCCGGCGCCGCGGGAGCGGAACAAGACGATCACGTGCCTGGCAGGGGCCGAACCGGTGGCGGCTGCGGGGATGCCGGCGGTGCAGCGGCTGCACATCTTCCTGTCCTCGCGGCCCGCGGGAAGGAGGCGGGCTTCGGCTGCCGGGCGGTGGTCGCCGACTGCGCCCACTGCGTCAGCGGCGACTGGCTACCTCGCACTGCGCGAGGCCGACCGGGCCTACGTGATCGCACCCGAGCCGCACCGCGACCCCTGGACCCCGGCAGACCAGCCGCACACCCACCATCGACGCACACCCACCGTCGACGCACACCCACCGTCGACGCACACCCACCGTCGACGCACACCCACCGTCGACGCACACCCACCATCGACGCTGCTCACGCCCTGGACCTGGCGCGATGCCAGGCGTCCCGGCGACGGGACACCCCTGGAGCGTCACTTCCGCGACGGCACACCGAAACCTGGCGGGCCGCCGAGGCCCGCCCGGGCGGCTGCGGACCCGACCCACCCTGCGAACTCCACGCCCTGATCGTCGCGCCGCGGCACCGGCCGCACGCTCCCCGGCTCGCCGCCGACCGGGCGCCCCTGTCTCCTGCGATCCCTGTGCGCCAAGTCGGAGATCGCCCGACCTGAGTACGGCGGGACGCTTGTGAACGCCACGGCCTGGGTACTCGGGGCCGCGCCATTCACCGGCAGGACGAGTACGCGAAGGCCCAGTGATCACCCAGGCAAGGGGAACGTGACGTGACGCTGCGCATCGGGGCAGAGGAAGAGTTCCACGTGCTCGACGTGGAGAGCGGTCGGCTGGTGCCACGCGCCCGCGCCGTACTGGACCGGCTGCACAGGCCCGGATTCACCACCGAACTTCAGCGGTCGGCCGTGGAGAGCAACAGCGCGGTGCACGACACGCTCGACGCCCTGCTCGCGGACCTTGTCCGGTCACGCCGCTTGCTGGACGCCTCGGCCACCTCGCTCGGCCTGGTCACGGTGGCCGCCGGCACCGTGCCGCTGGCCCGGTTGAACCCCCGCCAGGTCACTTCCGGGCGTCGATACCGGCACATGGCCGACGAGTACCGCAAGGTCGCCGACGAGCAGCTCATCTGCAGCGCGCAGGTGCACGTCGACATACCCGACCGGGACACCGCCGTACGCGCCATGTGCCTCGTCTCGCCGTGGCTGCCGCCACTGCTCGCGCTGTCCGCCAGCTCGCCGTTCTGGCTCGGCGAGGACACCGGCTACGCGAGCTGGCGGACCATGCTGTGGCAGCGCTGGCCCACCGCCGGGCCACCCGGCTGCTACGCCGACGCCGCCGCGTACGACCGGGCGCTTGAGGGGCTGATCGGCTCGGGAGTCATCAGCGACGCGGGCATGGCGTATCAGGACGTGCGGCCCGCCGCTCACCTGCGCACGCTGGAGTTGCGGATCTGCGACGCCTGTCCGCGGGTGGAGACGGTCGTGCTGGTCGCGGGACTCTTCCGGGCGCTGGTCCGGGACGCGTGCGACCGGCTGGCCCGCGGGGAAGCCGGCCGGTGCGACGGCCACCACGAGTGGCTCCGGGCCGCGAGCTGGCGAGCCGCCCGTTCCGGCCTGGAAGGCGTGCTGGTCGACCCGGTCACGAGGCGCGCCGCCCCCGTCCACGGTGTGCTGCGCGACATGGCGGCCCGGCTGCGCCCCGCGCTGGAGGCATCCGGTGACTGGGAGAACGTGCACGAACTGCTCACCCGGGCCCTGGCCGACGGCAGCGCCGCGCACCGGCTGCGGCGGGCGGTCGGGCGCGATGACCTGCTCGCCGGTGTCGACCTGCTGATCGCCGAGACCCGCGGAGCAGGCCGTCCACGCGGACGCGCGGCGGCCCGTCCCGCCGGCGCGCCCCACCTCAGCCCGGTCGCCGGAGGCGCCGGATTCTGACGGGTCGATCCCATGTCCCTCTGTCCCGCATTTCGTCAGGCACCGCCGGTGTCTGACGACCGCCACAGGAGAGTGGTCAGCACCATGTCCCACGTCCCCGCCTCCACCATCACCGACGACAGCCCGCTCCCGGCCGCCCGGCCTGCCCGCGCGTCCGTCACGCACGGCAGACACCCCGCGGCGGCCGATCCGGCTGCCGTACGGGGGGTGACCGCCTGATGTGCGGGCTCAGCGGCGAGGTCCGGTTCGACGGCGGGCAGCCGGACCTGGCCGCCGTCGAACGCATGACCGATCGGCTTGCTCCCCGTGGCCCCGACGGCCGAGGGCTGTGGTCGCAGGGGCCCGCCGCACTCGGCCACCGGCGGCTGAAGATCATCGACCTGACGGACAGCGGCGCGCAGCCGATGGCCGACCCTGGGGCGCGGCTCGTCGGCGTGTTCAACGGATGCGTCTACAACTACCGTGAACTGCGCCACGAGCTGGCCTCCCAGGGGCACCGGTTCTTCTCGGAATCCGACACCGAGGTGGTGCTGAAGGCGTACCTGGAGTGGGGCGCCTCGTGCGTCGACCACTTCGTCGGCATGTTCGCCTTCGTGATCGTCGAGCAGGTGAGCGGCAGGGTGGTCCTGGCCCGCGACCGGCTGGGCATCAAGCCGCTGTACCTGGTGGAATCGCCAGGACGGCTGCGGTTCGCATCCTCGCTGCCCGCGCTGCTGGCGGCCGGCGGGGTGGACACCTCCCTCGACCCCGCTGCCCTGCACCACTACTTCAGCTGGCACGCGACCGTGCCCGCGCCCCGCACCGTACTCAACGGTGTGCGCAAGCTGCCGCCGGCCACCGTGCGTGTCGTCGAGGCGGACGGCACGTACCGCGACCACTGCTATTGGCAGCCGGTCTACACGCGCCGCCCCGAGCACGCAGGCCTGACCCCGCAGGACTGGACGGAAGCGGTCCTGGAGGCGCTGCGCACAGCCGTGCGGCGCCGGATGGTCGCCGACGTACCGGTGGGCGTGCTGCTGTCGGGCGGCCTGGACTCCAGTCTCATCGTGGCGCTGCTGGCCGACGAGGGGCAGCGCGACCTGGCCACCTTCAGCGTCGGCTTCGAGGCCGAGGGAGGGGAGGAGGGCGACGAGTTCCACTACTCCGACCTGGTGGCGCGGCGCTTCGGCACCGACCACCACCAGTTGATGGTTCCCTCCGACCGGCTCTCGCAGGCCCTGGAGGGAGCCGTCCAGGCCATGAGCGAGCCCATGACCAGCCACGACGTGGTCGCCTTCCACCTCCTGTCCGAACAGGTGGCCAAGGAGGTCAAGGTCGTGCAGAGCGGTCAGGGCGCCGACGAGGTCTTCGCCGGCTACTACTGGTACCCCCAGATGGCGCGCGTGCCCCGCCACCGGGCGGCCGACGCGTACGCGGAGGCGTATGTCGATCGTCCGCACGCCGACCTCGCGCGCATGCTGGACCCCTCGGTGCTGCCCGGCCACGACGTCTCCGGCGACTTCGTGCGGGCGCACATGGCCGCACCGGGCGCCGAGACCGCCCTGGACGCGGATCTGCGATTGGACACACACGTGATGATGGTCGACGACCCGGTCAAACGGGTCGACAACATGACCATGGACTGGGGTCTGGAGGCGCGCGTGCCGTTCCTCGACCACGAACTGGTCGAGCTGGCCGCGGCCTGCCCACCCGAACTCAAGCTGGCGAACGGCGGGAAGGGCGTCCTGAAGGCGGCGAGCCGCCAGATCCTGCCTCGGGAGGTCGGCGACCGGCCCAAGGGCTACTTCCCCGTCCCGGCGATCAAGCACATGGCCGCGCCGGTGCTGCAACGCGTCCGCGAGGCCCTCTGCGCCCCCGAGGCGCGGACCCGCGGGCTGTACCGCCGAAGCTACGTCGACGAACTGCTTGCCGCGCCCGACGTCCACCGCACCAAGCGCGGGGCGAACGCGCTGTGGCAGGCCGCCTTGCTGGAAATATGGCTGCAGACCCACGGAATCCGCTGACCGGCGCCCCCTCCTTCCCACCGCGCCCGGCCGGGGACCTGGGGGAGGGCGTGCGGGCCGGCCCGCCGGGCGACGCGCCCCGGCGCCCGCCCCCCGACCAGTCCGGGAGCGCGGCGGATGCCGCACGGGAGGACAGGGCGGACCGCTCCGCGCGTGGCCTGCCGGAGGGCGCGACCGATGCCGAGCGCCTGCCCCGGGCGGCAACCGGAGGAGCCGACCGGACCCGGAGTACGGCGGCCCGTGCACGACGCGGCCGCACCCGCGGCACGGACACCACGGACCCCGCCCCCGGAGTACGGGTCCCCGGGGACGAGGCGGGCTCCGTGGGAAGCGACCGGGCCGACGACGAAGCCGCCCCCGCGGCCCCCGTGTGGAGCGGCCGGCCCGTGCCCGAGGCCGACCCGCGACGTCCGGGGCGGGCGGAGCAAGGGGCGGACCGGACAGGGACCCCGTCGCCACGGCAGGGCCGACCGCACGCCCACGAGGAGCAGGCGGACCTGTCAGGGCCCGGCATGGAGCACCCGGCGACCGCCGATGAGCTTTCCGGGCATGCGGGGCCCGAGGCACAGGCCGCGCCGGAGGCCCTGGTCGTACCGGATGCGGCCGTGTCGCTCGACGACGTTCCCCGGGTCCTCGTCTCGCACGGTTGCTGGTATCCCTCGGTGGATCCGACCGGGCGGCATGTCGCGTTCATCTGCGACCGGGGCGGGGTGCCGCAACTGTGGGAGGGGCCGGTCGACCGTGACGACGTGCACCTGCTGGACGCGGAACCGAATCCGGTGACCGAGGTCGCCTGGTCGCCCGACGGACGGTGGATCGCCTACACGATCGCACCGGGAGGCAGTGGGCACACGCGTGTGCTGTGCGTGCGCCCCGACGGCACGGGCCGGCGGGTCCTGGCGGGCGGCGAGCCGGGGAGCTCGGCGTACCTGGGCTGCTGGGCGCGCGACGGTTCCACGCTCGCCGTGACGGTCGCCGAGGCCCCCGCTCGCCTTCCACCGGCCGGAGCGGAGGCGGGCTCCGCAAGCATCGAGCAGAGCGGTGCGGTCGGTCCCGGCGCGGGCGCCCTCTCGCCCGTCCTCGGCGCTGCCGAGACGCTCCATCCGGAGGGCTGGACCGTGCGGGACGGTCGCGCCACCCTCCTGGGCGCACCGTCCGTCCCCGAGCCGCCGACCGGTCACGTCGGCACCGTCTCCGCCGCCGCGGACCACGATGCGGCCGCGGCCGAGTCCGGGCCCAGGACGCTGTCGGCGTACCTCGTCGACCCCGACGGCTCGGCCGCCCCCGTACTGGTGGCGAGTGAACAGGAGGCCGCCACCCTGCGCGTGTGCGACGTCAGCAGGGACGGGCGGCTGGCGCTGGTGCGCCGAGGGCCGCGGGCCGGGCGGGAGGCCCTGGTCGTGCGCATCCGGGACCAGCGGGTCACCTGCGCGGTGCCGGTCGCCGACGGCGACCCGTGGATCGGCGCGTTCGCGCCGGACGCCCGCACACTGTGGCTGCGCAGCGACCACGAACGCGAGCACGCCGCCCTGTACGCCGTCGCCCTCGACCCGTGGGGAGGACGGCTCGGTCTGACGGTGGCAGCCCAACGCGACGGCAGCGGGCTGGAGTTGCTGACCTTGGACCGCGACGGCTGTGGCGCGGTGCTGTCCTGGAACGTGCGCGGCGTCAGCGAGCTGGAGGTGACCCCGCTGGCGCCCGGGACAGCCCTCGACCGGTCCCGCGCAGTGCCGCTCCCGCACGAGGTGGTCACCCGCGTGGCCGCCACCGCGGACCCGGACGCGCCCGTGGTGGCGCTGTCGGGATCGCTGCGCCGGCCCGGTGTGTGGTGGCTGCCCCAGGGCGCCGCGCTACGCACTCCGTGGTCCTCGCGTGACGAGGACGTCGTGGCCCCCGGCGTCCACCGCCCCGTGCGGCCGGTGCCGATGCGCCCCCGCGCTCGGGACGGACTGGGTCTGGGCGGCTGGTACTACCGGGCGCCGGGCCGCTCGCCGAGGGAGCCCGCGCCCTGTGTCCTGCATCTGCACGGTGGCCCGGAGGAACAGGAGCGTCCCGTATTCGAGCCGCTCTACCACGAGTTGCTGGGCCGGGGACTGGACGTCTTCGCCCCCGATGTGCGGGGCTCCTCCGGTCACGGCCGCTCCTTCGTCGACGCGGATCTGGGCAGGGGCCGGTTCGCCGCGATCGACGATGTCGCCGACTGTGCCGCGCACGTCGTCGTGGAGGGCCTGGCCGACCCGATCCGGCTGGCCGTGATGGGCCACTCCTACGGCGGCTACCTGGCGATGGCCTCCCTCGTGTGGCATCCGGAGCTGTTCCGTACCGGCGTCCCGGTGTGCGGCATGTCGAGCTTCGCGACGTTCTTCGCCGGCACCGAACCATGGCTGGCGCAGTCGGCCGCACACAAATACGGGCATCCGGTGCGGGATCGGGAACTGCTGCACGCGCTGTCGCCGATGAGCCGCATCGACGCGCTGCGCGTGCCGGTGCTGGCCGTGCATGGCGAGCATGACACCAACGTGCCACCGGGCGAGTCCGAGCAGTTCGTACGGGCGGCCCGGGAACGCGGAGTCGAGGCGGAACTGCTCGTCCTGCACGAGGAGGGCCACGACTTCCGGCGGGCGGACAACCGCCGCGCCTTCCGCAGAGCCGCCGCCGACTGGATCCAGCGTCACCTGACCGGCTGACGTCGGGGCCGCCCCCATTCTGTGCCGGAGCCGTTGACGGTGAGGCGGCGGTCGGCGTGGGGGCCGCCGCCCGTTCGCCTCGCGCAGGCTGTCCCGCAGCCGGTGGAACTGCGGGAACGTCAGGAAAAAGGTCATCCAGGTCCTGGGTGGTGGCCGGATCCGGCAGCGGGCCCGTGCACGGTTTGCGGCCGGTGCCGGCGGCCGAAACGCGTTGGAGCACCGCTGCAATCGGGGATTTGGAACGGTGCACCAATTTGGATTGCTGTACCAAAACTGCCGTCATCGAGGTATGACGACGCGAGCACGCAGACCACAGCGGCGCAACCAGGTGCTCTCCCGGGAGCAGATCATCGACGCTGCGGTCGGGATGCTCGACGCGGGCGGCGAGAGCGCGCTGACCATCAGGGCGCTCACCGAACGGCTGTCCACCGGTTCCGGGGCGATCTACTACCACGTGGGCACCCGTGACGACTTGCTCGACATGGCGACGGAAACCGTGATCGGCGCGGCGCTGGCGACCCGCCCCGCCGGGGCCGCGGCCACGCCCGGGGACGAGATCCGTGTCGTCGCGCTGGCGCTGTTCGATGCGATCGCCGCACACCGGTGGCTCGCCACGCGGCTGACCCTCCAGATCATCCGGAATCCGGTCGGCCCGGTGACGGTGGGGATCTTCGAGCGGATCGGCGGGCAGATGGGCGCCCTGGGCGTGCCGCGAGCCTCCTGGTTCGACGCGGCCTCGATGCTCGTGCACGACATCCTCGGAGCCGTCAGTCAGAACGCCCGCATCGAGGGGGACACCTCAGGGGCTGACCCTGACACGGATCGCGACGAGTTCTTCGACGCGGCGTCGACGGCATGGCAGGGGCTCGACCCGGAGGTTCACCCGTTCATGCACGCCATCGCCGGCCAGATGAGAGAGCACGACGACCGCGAGCAGTTCCTCACCGGCATCGCCGTCATCCTCGACGGCCTCACGCATCTGCGCTGACCCGGCCGGCCCGGCCGCCCCGGCCGGCCCGGCCGCCCCGGCCGGCCCGGCCGACCCGTCCGGGTGACCCCGATCGTTCGTTTCTCGAAAGGACACCTCGCATGCATGACGTCGTGATCGCGGGCGGCGGCCCGGTCGGTCTGCTCCTGGCCGGCGAACTGGCCCTGTCCGGCTGCTCGGTTCTGGTGCTGGAGAGGGACCCGGAACCCACCTCGCCCCTGAAGGTGCTCCCGCTCGGGCTGCGGGGTCTGAACGCCGGGTCGGCCGAGACGTTCTACCGCCGCGGCCTCCTGGAAGCGATGGCGCGGGCTTCGGGAGTCGACCCGCGGAAGGTGGGCACGGACCCGGAAGCGGCCGAGGCGCCCGACCCTCGTGAGGTGAGCCATTTCGCGGGCATGACGCTCGCCGCGACCGGTATCGACACATCCGCCCTCCCGCCCCGGCTGCCCAGCCCGGCGACGGAGGGTTTCATGACGAGCCTGGAAGCGGCCGGATCCGTACTGTGCGACCGGGCCACCGCGCTCGGAGTCGAGATCATCCGGAATGCTCCCGTCTCGGGCGTGGCGCAGGACGTCTCATCCGTTCTCGTCACGGCAGGCGGCCAGGAGTACCAGGGGCGCTGGCTGGTGGGCTGCGACGGCGGGCGTAGCGCCGTACGCCGGCTCGCCGGCTTCGAATTCGTGGGCACCGAGCCGCTGTTCACCGGCTATGCCGCCGATGTCACCTTCGCCGACCCCGACCAGCTGCCGCTCGGGTTCAATCTGACGCCGAACGGCATGTATCTACGTACACCCCTCGAAGGGCACCTGGGGATGATGGACTTCGACGGCGGCACCTTCGACCGCTCCCAGCCGCTGACCCGCGAACACCTCCAGACGGTTCTGCGCCGCATCAGCGGCACCGACGTGACGCTGAGCGAGGTCCGTCTCGCCTCCAGCTTCACCGACCGCGCGATGCAGACGACGACGTATCGCGAGGGCCGGGTGCTGCTCGCCGGCGACGCGGCACACATCCACTCGCCCCTGGGCGGCCAGGGCCTCAACCTCGGCATCGGCGACGCCGTCAACCTCGGCTGGAAGCTCGCCGCCACGGTACGCGGCTGGGCGCCCGAGGGCCTGCTCGACACCTACACCACCGAGCGGCACCCCGTCGGCGCCGCCGTGCTCGACTGGTCCCGCGCGCAGGTCGCGACCATGAAGCCGGGCCCCAACGCCCCCGCGCTGCGTCAACTCGTCCACGATCTGATGCGCACCCCCGACGGAACGACCCACGTGTACCGAAAGACATCGGGGCTGTCCAACCGCTACGACCTGGGCAGCGAACAGCCCTTCGTCGGCTGCAGCGCCCCGGACTTCCGCTTCGAGGACGGCACCCGTCTGGGCGAACTGCTGCGCCACGGGCAGGGAGTCGTACTCGACTTCAGCACCGACCGCGCGCTGCAGGTCGCGACCAAGGGGTGGGAGGGCCGGATCCGCTACGTGGCCGGCCCGGCGCGCAACGACCTCGGGCTGGGGGCCGCGCTGGTTCGGCCCGACGGCGTCGTGGCCTGGGCGGGCGCGCCCGCCCCGAATCGCGACACGTTCGAGCAGGCGGCCGCCCAGTGGTTCGGCGCGCCGCAGAATCAGGGTCCGTCTTCAGAGATCACCGGGTGCCGGACAGTGGTGGTTGACACGTCGTGATGAACTCACCGCTCGGGCGCGCGCCTGTTCGTGCTGTCCCTCCAGTCACCGCGCCGGTTCCCGCTTCGCAGGGGGCGGGCGCCGGGTCTTCACCGGGGCGTACGACAATGCTCGATCATGAGCTCTCTCTCCTCCCTGCATCAGGTAGCCCCTGCCGTCCACGTGTGGACTCCCGGCGTGGAAAACGCCTGGGGCTTTGCGAATTGCGGCCTCGTCACCTCCGGTACGGACGCACTCGTGATCGACACCCCGTACACGCCGGCGCTCACCCGGGCGTTCCTGGACGCCGCCAGGCAGGCCGCTCCGGGCGTCGGCTTCGACACGGTCGTGACCACCCACGGCAACGGCGACCACACCTGGGGCCTTCAGTGCCTGCCCGGCGCCGATGTCATCGCGACGCGCAGCAGCCTCGACCATCTGTGTCACGAGCCGACGCCGCAGCAGCTGCGCGCACTCGCCGAGAAAACGGACCCGGGAACGCCGCTCGGCTGGTATTTCCGGAAGCACTTCGGCATATTCGACTTCTCCGGCATACAGGTCGTTCCGCCGACTCGGACCTTCGACGGTCGTCTGGACCTGACCGTCGGCGACATCCCCGTGGAACTCTACGAAGTCGGCCCGGCCCACACCGTCGGCGACCTCATCGTCCATCTCCCCGAGCAGCGCGTCGTGTTCGCTGGTGACATCGTCTTCAACGGCGACCACCCCTCCCACTGGGCGGGCCCTCTGGAGGCCGTCTCCACCGCCTGCGAGCGCATCCTCGCCCTCGACCCCGAGTGGATCGTCCCCGGCCACGGCCCCCTCCTCGACCAGGGCGGCCTGCGGGAGCACATCGCCTACCTCGACGACCTCGCCGACCACGCCCTCCTCCTGCACGGCCAGGGCAAGACGCCCGTCAAGGCCGCGCAGATCCTCCTGAACGAGGGTCGCTACCCCGGCATGGGCCTGCCCGAGCGGCTGGCCATCACCCTCGCCGCCGAATGGCGGCACCTCGACGGCGACACTGCCGCGCCCGACCTGGTCGCCGTGACCGAGGCCGCCGCCCGCATCGCATGGCAACGCGCCTCCGCCATGGAGCCGACGGCGCAGTAACACAGCCGGGCCTTGCCGCGAGGGATGCGCGCGGCGGGGCCAGACCGTGAGCGCCTCGCCCCGGGCGGCGGGGCGCTCAAGCGTTTCTCAAGTGATGACGGCTCGCGGGTGGACGTGTATCGGATCAGACCGCCCCTACTGCTCGGCCGGCAGCCGCTCGGTGTACACCCGCAGCAGCCGCCCCAGCGTCCTGTCCGAGCGGTCCTTCTGGCCAGGCTCCCGGTGGGACGCAGCCTGCCGCCGACACACCCGGCAGGACAGAACGCTCCTTCAGGTCGGACAGAAGATCGCGGGCGTCGGGGCGCCGGCGTCAGGCGGGGGAGGGAAAACGGGCGAGGGCGCGGAGTTCGGTTCGCACCGCTTCGATGCCGTCGAGCCGCTTGCGGTCCCAGTCGGGGACCGTGTCGGGTTCCAACCGCCGCGCAAGGAGATCCGAAGCGCCGGTGGGCAGGACGCGGCGGAAGGCGTTGGCGAGCACCTCGGGTGTCCGGTTGCGGTAGCCCACGCGCCGGGCGGTCTCCAGGGCGGTCGCGGCGGTCGCGGTGTCCAGCTCGCCGCGTTCGCTCAGCTTCCGCAGCAGCCACCGTACGTTGATGAGGGGCACGGTCAGTGCTTCGCTGGTGACCGGGTCCATCAGCAGGGCGACCTCGGCATCGGCCTCGACGTGCCCGGCGAGGTACTGCTCGCAGACCCAGCCGTGCTGGATCATGCCGAGCGTGCGGCACTCCACGGCACGCAGCGCCCCCATGGACGAGGCACCGGCGAGGTAGAGGCCACGCCCGAGGTACTCGCGGATCTCGGTGACGGAGACCGAGAGGTTCTGGCCGAACTGCCCGTCCAGGATGAGGGTGCGGTTGTCCCACTTCCCCTCGGTCGGGGTCCTCAGCAGGTCGCCACGGATGATCGGTGGCCGCATGACCAGGTCGACGTCGAGGGTGTCGGCGTTCTCGCGCAGTCGTTCCTTGTCCCGGGACAGCAGCGAACTGCCCGCGTACACCGTCAGTTTCACTGCCATGCCGCCGTCCAGTCCGGTCGTTGTGCCGTGCGGGCGTTCAGCAGGCGCACCCCGACCCGCAAGTGGTCGACATGAGTGAACTCGCTGCCCGGCACCACGACCTTCACGATGGAGAAGGGAAGGCCCTCCGGGGCCAGGCTGGTGCGCAGGACGAGTTGCAGGCCGTGCTCCCCGAGCATGTCGAGCAGGAACGCCAGATCGACCGCGTTGTCGCCGGAACTGCGGTCGGGGATCGCGTCGAACGGCAGCCACGGCCGGCCCTCGCTCCAGGTGTGGAGGTAGTCGCGTAGTTCGTCGTACGACGCATGGCGCCGGTACGCCTGGCCCTCCAGGTCCTCGCGCGCCCCGGCGATCACGACGAGGCGGGATTGCGCGGCCTCGGTGAGCGCCCGCACGAGGGCGATCTCCGGGTCGAGGTGGCAGCCCGCTCCGCCGTTGAAGAGCATGCCGTCGCGCGAGTGGGTGTCGTCGGTGGTGACGAAGAAGGTGGGAACGGGCAGCCCGCCGGTGTAGGCGTGGACGGTGACACTGATCGAGGCCCGCTCGAAACGTTCGACGACCTCCCGGTGTGCGTCGGGGAGGGTGTCGATCGGCACGCGGTGGCCGAGGCCGAGTTTCTCACCGAAGGCCGTGCTGTCGTGTTCGATGACCTCGTACAGCGCCTGAACGGTGGCGTCGACGGGATCGTTGCCCGCGGCCAGGCCGATGGTGTTGGACGACATCAGCCCGCCCTCGTGAGGGAAGGGCGTGAAGACGGCGACCGCGGGCACCGCGATGTCGACGTCGTTGCGCAGGCAGTGCATCGGCCACCAGGTCGTCGGCGTCTGCGGCGTCCACCGGTGGCCGCGGCGGGGGACGAGCCGCCGGGGGTCGAGCGTCGGCATCCGCTCGCGCATGACCTCGTACGGTTCCGGCGCCCCGGGGCGGCCGTCGGGTTCGCAGTAGCGACGCTCGATGGCCTCCATCATCGCCGAGACCCGGGCTCCCTGGCGGGTGCAGCCCTTCCCGCTGGTGACGGTGTTGAGTCCACGGGCGGCCAGCGGGCGCACGGACTGGTAGACCGGGATGCCGAGGAGGTCCAGGTCGGTGACCTCACTGACCCGGGTGACACCGACTCGTTCCAACAGCGACTGCGCCAGCCACTCGACCTCGTCGAGCGAACGGCTGCGCAGGGCGAGGCTCTGGTCCACGGCGGACTCCTCCCGTTGGTCCCGGTGGTCGGGGTGCCCGGCGCTCGGCGGCCGACGCGGGGCTGTCGTCACGGCCGGGAGCCCCGGACCGTCGGTGGTCAGGTCCGTCAGGCGCGGCCGGTGGCCAGGCGCAGCAGGTCGGCCGGGTCCATCGCGGCGAAGTAGTCGGCGAGTTCGCCGAGCACCCAGTCCGCCTTCTGGTCGACGGGCATCAAATGGTGACGCCGGTGGGTGTCCTGTTGCTCCAGGTGGCCGGAGCCGGCCTGGCGCAGCGCCTTGATGATCTCGGTCGTGACCGGCGACCTCTCGGCGAGGACGAGCAGCAGGCAGTCCCCGTCGCCGCCGGCGAATGCGCCTCGGGTGAGGCCGGCCGGAACGTACACGGCGCTGGGGGCCGAGACCTCCAGCGGCTCGGAGTCCGGCTCGCCGGCGTGCCAGGTGAGGCTGCCGGAGCATACGAGGACGACGGCGTCCACGCTCGCCTCGGCGTAGGCCACCGGGGATCCGGCCGCCGCGAGGTAGGCGGTCGCCTCGATGTGCCGGCCGAGCGCCTCGCGGACCGTCTCCAGGGCGGGCCGTGCGGCGGCCAGCCAGTCTGCCACGGCCGGCAGACGCAAGGTGGCACCCGCTTGGTACTGCCCGGTGACGTTGCGGTGGTGGATGAAGCCGGTGACCTTGTGGTTCTGGACCCTGCGGGCGGTGAAGACCTCGGCGGCGGGCAGTTTGGCGCCGCCCCGGCAGACCTCCAGATAGGGGTACGCGAGCAGGCCGCAGTCGATCGTGCCGAGCACGTCGGCGGCGGTCGGCAGCGCCATGCCGGCGGGCAGGGCCGTGTGGGCGGTCCGGCCGCCCCGGCGTTCGGCGAGCCAGCGCGGAAGACCGGTGTCGACGTCGGCGTGGGGGTCGGTGTGCGTCATCGTGATCCGTCTCGCAGACGTGCGGTGGCGAGGGCCCGGCCGACGAGCGTGGCGCTGTCGACGCCGGAGCCGAAGTCGTTGAGGTCGGCCAGCAGCGCGGCGGCTCGGCCGAGCGGCGAGGTGGCGTCACGGCCTGCCCTGGCGGGGCGCCCGGAGGCGATCCACTCGTCGATGTATGCCTGCACGAGCGCTGGGGGAGAGGGCTCGGTGAGCGTGAAGGTCACGTGCAGGGAGGTGCGGTCGATCGCGGTGGCGGCGTGCCCGGTGCCGTGCGGCAGGTAGAGGAGGTCGCCGGGTTCCAGGACGACGATCTCTTCCTTGGAGGTGTCGACGTCCAGGCCGGCGTTGGCCGCCGACTCCGGGGGAGTGTCGTACAGGTGCCACTCCTTGGCACCGTCGAGTTGGACGGCGATGACGCGGGAGCCGTCGCGGTGCGGGAGCATGCCGCGTTTGCCCGCCGGCGTATAGAAGAGGAACGCCTTCGACTCGGCGGGGAAGACGGCGTTGAGCGCATCGTTGACGCCGCGTAGGAAGGGGTGCCAGTCCTCGACCTGGTTGAGTTTGAGGGTGGCGCCGTTCGCGAGCTGCCTGCCCACAGCGGCGGAGTCGATGAACCCCTCGACGCGGGTGCCGGCGACCGTGCGGGTCGCGAGGAGTTCGCTGTCGGAGGGCGCCATGCCGTCCTGGAGGACCGAGAAGTAGGGGCGGCGCAGAAGGCTGCCGTCGATCAGCGCGAGGATGTCGCTGATGCGTGGCGGTCCGTCGAGGCCGACCGCATCGCGCAGGACCAGAGGTTCACTCCCGTGGTACGCCGCGCGCAGCTCGCTGCCGTCCTCCAGTAGATCAGTCAGCGTACTCACCGGCACCGGCAGCTCTCCTGTCACGAGTGGGCGACCGTGCCGACGGCAGGGCGGACCTGCCGCCGAACCGCCGGTCACGTCACATGTGTTCTTGGCTTCGTCAGGCGAAGTCGATGTTCTCGATGAGCATCGGAGCATCGCCGTCGAACTCGTCGAGCTCGTCGATCGCCGCAGCGCGCAGCTCTTCCTCGGTGGGAGTGATCAGGGTGTCGATGCTCACAATGAACTCCTTGTCTCGTCGACAGTGGCTGCGTCTCCGCTTGTGGATCAACGGGCAGCCCCGGGAGAACGTAAGCCCGCTCCCCAGCGCAGTCAACGGACTTGTCCATGTCAAAAGCAGTGCTTTGCAGGGCCTATGACATTGCGTTGGAAGACGAACACAAGATCCTCACTTCAGCGGCGCCGGGTGGTCCGGGAACCTCCGGGAGCCCCTGGCACATGCTCTACGCTCATGGCGCGAAGGGGCCGTCACCGTTGCGCCGGAGGCTCTTCGCCCGCGTCGCGAAGCGTCCGCGCGATGGCTCGATCCGTGGGGAGACCTGCCTGCCATGACCACCTCGTCCAGCACCCACGCGATGGCCACCGCACCGGCCCGGCCGCTGCTGCGGGCCCACCGGGGCTTCCAACTGCTGCTCACGGGCGACACCGTCAGCCAGTTCGGCAGTCAGGTCACCATGCTTGCGCTCCCGCTGGTGGCCCTGAGCGTCTTCCACGCCTCCTCGTTCCAGATGGGCCTTCTCACGGCGGCCTCCACCGTGCCGGTGGCGGTGGCCGGCCTGCCGGCCGGCGCGTGGGTGGACCGCATGCGGCGCCGACCCGTGCTCGTCGCGGCCGACCTGCTGCGCTTCGTCCTGCTGGCCTCGATACCGCTGGCCCACGCCTTCGGCCTGCTCACGCTGGCCCAGCTGTACGCGGTGGCGGTGCTGGCCGGCACGGCCACGGTGTTCTTCGACGTCGCCCACCTGTCGTACGTGCCGTTCCTCGTCGGCCGCGACCGGCTGGCGGAGGGCAACGCCGTGCTGCAGACGGCCAACCGAGGTGCCAACTTCAGCGGCCCGGCCGTCTGCGGCTGGCTGGTACAGGCGGCCGGACCGGTCGGAGCCCTCGTGGTGGACGCGGCCAGCTTCCTCGTCTCCGCCGGCTCCATCGGCGCGATCCGGCGTTCCGAGCCGCAGCCGGAGAACGAAGCGCGCGGCTCACTTCGTCAGCAGATCGCCGTGGGACTGCGCTACGTCTTCCACCAGCCGGTGCTGCGCATGCTCGTCACCAGCGGCGTGCTGCTGTGCCTGGCGACCACCGCGCTGCTGGCCGTCCAACCGATCCTGCTCGTCAGGGACCTGAAGCTCAGCCCCGGGCTCTACGGCCTGCTGCTGGCCGGCGAGGGCGTCGGCGGTTTCCTGGGCAGTCTCACCGCGCGGTCGGTGATCCGGCGGCTCGGGACCGCCCGAGCGATCTGGGTGCCGAGCCTGGCCATCGTGCCCTTCGTCCTGCTGATGCCGTTCACCGGCCACGGCTGGCTCGTACTGCTCTACCCCGTGGGCTCGTTCGCCTTCGCCGTCGGCATCTCCATGCGCAACGTCGCCCAGCTGACCTACCGCCAGCACGTCTGCCCGGCGGAGCTGCTCGGCCGGATGAACGCCTCGATGCGCGTGCTGACCTGGGGCGCCATGCCGCTGGGCGGCCTGCTCGGCGGCGCGCTCGCCCAGTGGGCCGGCACCCGCGCCGCCATGTGGGCCGTCTTCGCCCTGATCGTCCTGGCCCTGCTGCCGGTGCTCACACCCGCGCTGCGCGCGGCCCGGGACTGATCCGGGCCGCGACAGGCGCTACTTCTCGCCGAGGAACCCGACCAGGGCGCGGCGCAGTGCCGCGCTGTCCAGGCCGTGGGCGATGGCGTGCTGGCGGGGCGAGCCGTAGTTGCGCAACTCGTCACGGCCGACGCCGAGTCCGAGCACCCGGTGCGGCAGGTCGCCCAGCGTGTTGGCGACCATCGGGACCGAGGTACCGGCGAGGTACGGCTCGACGAGGACGACGGCCGCCTCGCGCTGGTCGGTGACGGCCGCCCGCAGCGCGACGCTGTCGAAGGGCCGGACGGTGGCCGCGTACAGCACGGTGACGTCCAGTCCCTCGGTCGCGGTCAGGACCGCGTCGGCCAGCGGGCCGACCGCTACGACGACGGCCGCCGTTCCGCGACGCAACGTGCGGAACCCGCGGTGCAGACGACCCCCGACGATGCCGTGGGCGTGCGCGTTGGACTGGTTCGACAGACGCAGGTAGACCAACCCGTCGCCGTCGGCGGCCTCCCTCAGCTGCGCCTCGGCCTCGTCGGCGTGGCCGGGGACGTCGATCGTCCAGTCGGGCAGCGTCGACAGCAGCGCGACGTCACCGGGCGACTGGTGGGTACGTCCACTGCTCGAGATGTCGTACGAGGCCCCGGCGCTGACCAGCACCGCACCGACCGCCTGGTGGTTGAGGTCCAGCTTGATCTGCTCGAAGGGCCGCTCGACGAGGAACGGGGCGAAACTGTGCGCGATCGGCCGCATCCCGGCGAGCGCGAGGCCGCCGGCGGCGCTGATCAGAAGTTGTTCGCGGATGCCGAAGTTCAGCACTCGGTCCGGGTGGCGCTCGCGGGCACCGTCGAAGAGGGCTGATGTGAGGTCGGCGGTCAGCACCGCCAACCGCTCGTGGGTTTCCAGCAGTTGCGTCGACACCTCGACGAAGCGCTCACGCATGATTCCGGCCATGGGGTCCTCCTTGGGTTCACGACGGGGCGTCCGGCTGCGGGCCGGCCGGGGCGGCGACGGTCGCGGCCCGGTGCGGAAGGGGTGTCACCGCACCCCGGTGTCGGCCACCACGAGCCGTGGCGCGCCGGGGTGCGGGGCGCGGAAGGCGGCCTCCAACTCGTCGTGGTCCCGCCCGTTCGCCCGTACCGTCGACCAGCCCTCGACCTCGAAACGCCTCTCCATGCCACCAGGCCAGCCGTGGCTCGCGGAGTGGTTGTCGACCACGATCACGTGCAGCCGCTCCAGGCCGACGCGGCCCGCGTAGGCGATCGCCTCGTGATTCGAGCCCTCGTCCAGCTCCCCGTCGCCGACGAGGACCCACACGTCGGAGGGGATGCCGCGGGCGCGCAGCCCCAGTGCGCTGCCCACGGCCAGCGGCAGCCCGTGGCCGAGCGAGCCGCTGGATATCTCGACGCCCGGCACGAGGGCCCGGTCCGGGTGCATGCCGAGCGGCGAGCGGAAGGCACCGAACCGGCGCAGCTCGGCAGGTTCGATGAAGCCCTTGGCGGCCAGCACCGCGTAGTAGGCCATGGGGCCGTGGCCCTTGGACAGGAAGAACCGGTCGCGGTCCTCGGCCATCTCAGGGGTGACCCGCAGCATGCGGTCGTACAGCACCCACAGGGCGTCGACCGTTGAGGTCGCCGCTTCCCGGTGCTTCTCGTCGCCCGCCATCATCGACATCAGATCGCGCAGGTCTTCGAAGGTTGCCGTGGTCATCGCAGCGTGGTCTCCAGACGTGTGGGGGCGGGGCGGGGGGAGGTGGTGCCGGCGAGGCTTGGGTCCCGGGTGCGAGCCAGGGCCGGAGCCGGCGCGGCGTGGTCCAGCGGCGGGGACACCATGGTGTCCCGGTGGGCAGGCAAGGTGGGGGAGTCCGGCTACCAGATGCGCACCCGGTCGGCCGGGTCCCTCCACATCCCGTCTCCCTCGCGCACGCCGAAGGCCTCGTGGAACTCCGCGAGGTTGCGTACGGCGGCGTTGCAGCGGAACTCGGCCGGGGAATGCGGGTCGACCACCAGTCTGCGCCGGACCTCGGCGTCGCGGGCCTTGAACCGCCAGACGCGCGCCCAGCTGAGGAAGAACCGCTGTGTGCCGGTGAGACCGTCGACGACCGGTGGCTCGGCGCCTTCGAGGGACCGGAGGTAAGCGCGGTAAGCCATGGTCAAGCCGCCGATGTCGCCGATGTTCTCACCGGCCGTGAGCGCCCCGTTGACGTGCTGCCCGGGGGCCTGCGCCGGTTCCAGCGCGTCGAACTGAGCGATGAGCGCGCCGGTCCGCTCCTCGAAGGCGGCGCGGTCGGCCTCGGTCCACCACTCCCGCAGTGCGCCGGCGCCGTCGTACTTGGAGCCCTGGTCGTCGAAGCCGTGGCCTATCTCGTGACCGATGACGGCTCCGATGGCCCCGTAGTTCACGGCCGCGTCGGTGTCGGGGTCGAAGAAGGGCGGCTGGAGGATCGCGGCCGGGAAGACGATCTGGTTCATCCGGGGGCTGTAGTACGCGTTGACCGTCTGCGGGGTCCTGAACCACTCGTCGCGGTCCACCGGGCCGCCGAGTCTGGCCAGTTCCCGGTCGAGCTCGACGGCCGCGGCGCGCCGCGCGTTGCCGACCAGGTCGTCGCGGCGCACCGTCAGGGCGTTGTAGTCGCGCCAGCGGTCGGGGTATCCGATCATCGACGTGAAGGCGTCCAGCTTCTCCAGCGCGCGGGCCTTGGTCTGCGCGCACATCCACGGCAGGGCCCCGATGTTGTGCCGGTGCGCGGCGAGGAGGTTGCCGATGAGCTCAAGCATCAGCTCCTTGGAGCGCGGCGGGAAGTGCTCGGCGACGTAGAGACGGCCCAGCGCGTACCCGAGTGCGGACTCGACCAGGTCCACCCCGCGCTTCCACCGCTCGCGTTGCCCGGGCACGCCGGTCAGGGCGGTCCCGTAGAAGGCGAAGTGCTCCTCGGTGAAGTCGCTGCTCAACAGCGGCGCGGTGGCACGGACCAGCTGCCAGGACAGCCATGCCTGGCGGCACTCGACAGAGGACTGTGCCCACAGCGCGGAGAAGTTCTCCAGGAAATCGGGCTGCCGCACCACGACTTCGTCCAGCGCCGACGCGGGCGCCCCGAACCCTTCCCGCCAGGAGTCCCAGTCGAAGGCGGGGGCCAGGGCGTCCAGGCCGGAACGGTCCAGGAGGGTGTAGGTGCGCACCACGTCGCGGGCCCTCACCCGGTCCCAGTGCGCCGAGGCGATCCGGGTCTCCAGCTCGACGACGCGTTCGGCGGTGCGGGCCGGGTCGGCCGCACCGGTGAGCTTCAGCATCGTCTCGATGTGCGCGAGGTAGGCGACGCGGACGGCGGCGGAAGACTCCTCCCGGTAGTAGGACTCGTCCGGCAGACCGAGCCCGGCCTGCTGGAGATGGACGAGATAGCGGTCGGGCCGGCCCGCGTCGATGTCCACGTACGCGGTGAAGGCGCCGGTGACCCCCCACCGCTGCAACTGCCCCAGGGCACGCGCCAGGGCCGGCCCGGTATCGGCGGCGGCGACGAGGTCGAGGCCCGGGCGCAGGGGCGCCGCGCCGAGCTCCTCGACGCGCTGCTCGTCGAGGAAGCTGGCGTACAGGTCGCCGATGCGCCGCTCGTCACTGCCCTGGGGGGCGTCTCCCGCGGCAGCCCGCTCCACGATCTCCCGCAGGTGCAGCTCGGCGGCGTCGCGCAGATCGACCAGCGATCCGGCGACGGCGCGGTCCTCGGGAATGACGGACTCGTCGAGCCAGCGGCCGTTGACGTGACGGAAGAGATCGTCCTGCGGGCGCACCTGCGGACGTCCCCCCGAGAGGTCGACGCTCCTCGAGACCGCTTCGCGCATGGCACATCCTCCTGTGTCGTGGCCGTCCGCCAGACCGTATCCGACCTGCGAACTGCCGGAACAGGCCCGGCGGGGCGATGCGGGCTGCGTCGGCCGCGCGTGTGCGCGATTCGATCCGGAACAGGTGTGTCCCGGCGCCGCACGGTCGCCTACGATGCCTGACGGACGCAAGCCGTGTGGTGCCGAACGGGTGGGAGACGGAGTGAGTCTGCGTGACCTGGGGTTCTCTGTCGGCCAGTTCTCCGGCGGCTGGCCGGACCGTGCCATGCGGGCGACGGCGCAGGAGGCAGTGCGCGCCGTGTTGACCCCGGACGACGTGGACGAACTCGTCGCCGCTCGCGGACTTCGGATGCCGGCGTTCCGGATGGCGCGGGACGGCAAACTGGTCAACCCCCGCCACTACACCCTGGCGTCCGGCTCCGACACGGCTTCCACCGTCGGGCAACTCGCCGACGCGGAAGGGATCGCCCGGCAGCTGGGCCGCGGATCGACGCTGGTCCTCCAGGGGCTCCAGCGGTTCCACCCCCCGGCGGGCCGGCTCACCCGCGCGCTCGCCGGCGACCTGGGCGCCCGGGTCTTCGCCAACGCCTACCTGACGCCGGGCTCCGCCCAGGGATTCGCCGAACACACCGACCCCTACAGCGCGTTCCTCGTCCAGCTCGCGGGCGCCAAGCGCTGGCTGGTGCGGCCCTCGGCCCAGGCGCCGGTGGAAGAGGTGATCCTGCGGCCACTGGACGTGCTGTGGCTGCCGGCGGGCTGGCTGCACGCGGGCGTCGCGCTGTCCGGCAGTCCCAGTGTCCATCTGACACTGGCCGTCAACCCGCTTCCGCTCACCGACGTCGTCACGGCGATCACCGAGAGCCTGGCGCGACAGGTGGACGGCGAGACGCTCCCCCCGCTGCCTGCGGGCGACGCACATCAGGTACTGGAGCGCGAAGTCGACCGGCTGGCCGTACGCCTGCGCGCCGCCCTGGGAGGCGTCGACACCAAGGAACTGGCCCGCACCCTGCTGGCTCGCAGCGCCGAGGGCGAAGCGGCGCCGGTCGACCGGGTCAGCACGGCGCTCGGCTTCGTAGCGTCCGAGGCCACCGGCGACGGCGGGACGTAGCCCGGCGGACCGGGCCACGCGGCGCTGACCACCGTGTTCCCGCTCGTCTTCCTCCAGCTCTGGTCAGCCGAGCAGCGCGATCACCTTGGCGAAGGCGTCGAGCGCCGCCTCCTGCACGATGACGTAGTCGAAGCCGAACCGCTCCCGGCGGGCAATCAGTTGCCCGGCGATCTGTTCCGGGCTCCCGATCAGCACGGCGGGCAGGGCACCGACCTGTTCAGGACTGAGCGTGCCCCGCAGGAACCGGGAGTAGTCCTCCAGCGCGGTCTGCCGGTCGTCCGTCACTTGAGTGCGCAGGACGATGATGTTGCGGCACACCGACTCCCGGCCCGCTGCGCGCAGCTCCGCATCCACCAGCGCCACCCGTTCGTCCATCTGGCGCTCAGTCAGGTACCGCATGCCCCGGCCCTGGGGATCGAACCGGGTGCCGGAGAAGGACACGATGTCGGCGTGCCGGGCGGCCAGTCGCAGCACCCGGTCTCCGTTCCCGCCGATCATCACGGGCGGCCGCTCGGACGCGGCGACGCGGGTCACCTCGTCCAAGGTCGCGACGAGTCGGTCGACGCGCCTGCCCGGCGCCTCGAACGGTATGCCGGCCTGGTCGAACTCGGGTTTCTTCCATCCCGCACCGAGCCCGACCTCCAGCCGCCCTCCGGTGAGCCGGGCGGCAGTGACGACATCCCTCGCGAACAGTGCCGGGCTGTAGAACGAGGTGTTGCTCACGAACGTGCCGACCTGGACGCTGCTCGTCGCCTCGGCGGCCATGGCACACGCGAGGAAGGGCGACGGCATGCCGATGTGGTCGGGCACGGTGATCACGTCGTAGCCGAGATCCTCGGCACGCCGGGATTTGTCCATCCAGGAGGCCCGGTCCTCGAGCTTCGTCAGATTCACACCGAACCGCACATTCATCGCACAGCTCCCGTCCTTGGGTATCGGCGTGATCACGGCGCACGAAGGAGCAGATCACATGTAGACCCCCGGCGTCGTCCCCGCCGGATCACGGCCGCTCAGCCTAGACCACTGCCGATCGTGTATCTTCGCGTTCTGAACCGGAGTTGGGAGGCGCAATGGCCGGGCTGGGCCACGAGGTCGACGAACTCGCGGAGACCGCCGAGCGTCTCGTGAGCGCGAAGGTCGCGCGGCAGGGCGGCATCGCCACCTATCACGACCACCACATCCGGCGGGCGGCGGCCGGGGCCCGACGCGGCGGCCGGACCGGGGAACTGAGCGCCTACGTCGAACTGCTGACGGCGGAGCGCTTCCAGGATCCGCTGCCGCGGCTGGACCGATCCGACCGGGAAGTACTCGCCGCCCTGGCCTTCCCGGTCCGCAACTTCGTCGCCACCCAGGGCGTCAGCGATCATCTGACCTGGGCCGGCCGGCCGCTCTACAAGACGGTGTTCGACCTGGCGTGCTATCCCATGCTGATAGCCGAACTCGCCCCGGGAACGATCATCGAACTCGGTTCCGGCAGCGGCGGGAGCGCGCTCTGGCTGGCCGACGTGGCCCAGGCGCACGGCTTGCGGCCGTCGATCATCTCGATCGATCGCACCGAGGTGGATCTCAGGGACGACCGGGTGAGCTTTCGGACCGGGGACGTCGGCCACCTCGACGAGGTGCTCACCGACTGCGCAGATCTGCCCAGGCCCTGGCTGGTGATAGAGGACGCGCACGCGCACGTCCGAACCGTGCTGGACTTCTTCGACGCCCGGCTGACCGCCGGTGACTACCTGCTGGTCGAGGACAGCCTGGCGAAGCGGACCACCCTTCGAGAGTTCCTCCGGAGCAGCCCCCATCGCTACCACCTCGACACCCGGTACCTGGACTTGTTCGGCCAGAACACCAGCTCCGCGATCGACTCGATCCTCCGGCGGGCGTAGGGCGCGGCGGCACGAGGACCATTGCACAGGCCGGCCGCCATCCGACAACCGCAACGAGGACCAGCGCATGCACAGCAGCACCAGGATCCGCCTGATCGAATCCACCGACGCCGCCCCGATCGCCGCGCATCGGGCGCGGGACGCCGAGGCTTTTAGACGGTGGGAGCCGGCTCAGCCGGCCGGGTTCTTCACCCCGCAGGGACAGGCGAAGCGGATCGACAAGCTGCTGGCCGGATACCGGGCCGGCACGGTCTGGCCGGGCGTGGTGCTCGCCGACGACCAGGTGATCGGGCAGGTCACCGTCGGAGGCATCCTGCCGCAGCTGCACCTGCGCCGCGGCTCCGTCGGCTACTGGATCACGAGTGCCGCCCAGAACCAGGGGCACGCCGGGCGTGCCGTCGGGCTCGTACTGCGGGTGATGAGGGACGAACTCGGCTTGCACCGCGCCGAGGCGTCCACCAATCTGGAGAACCTGCCCTCGCAGCGGGTGCTGCGCCGCAACGGGTTCAGCGCGTACGGCGTCGCGCACTCCTCGATCCTTCTCGACGGGCGCTGGCAGGACGGGCTGCTGTGGGAGCGGATCCTCGGCGACTGACGAGCTCGTGCACAGCAGGCGGTGAGGCGTCTGGTTCTCGATCCTCGCGGATGCCGACCACAAGGGCCCGGGCGCGCAGACCGGCGGGCACGTGGGCACGCCACCGCACCGCAAGTCGGAGAAGAACGCTCCGGACCGGTAGGAGGAGTTGCGGGATCGACTGCGTAATCACCTGGTGAGTGGGATCCCCTGATCGGCACGGGACGAGCAGCTCATGGACGAGCGGGCGGTCGTGTCCGTGGCGGCCCGACTGGCGCAGCGGTGCAGATGGGGTCACGTGGTTGGAGACGACCCGGACTTCGCGTGGTTCAAGGTGCTGGGCCCGCGGAAGCGGTCGGCCGCGTCCTGCGCGTTCTCGCAGCCGTTCTCGCTGACGTGCACCAAGTCGAGCAGAGGCGGCAGGGCCACCTGGTCGGGACCGGTGACCTCGTACCTGCCGCTTGTCGGCCTGCGTTCCGGCGGCTACAGCCGGCGCAGGACAGAACTCAGTGTTTCGATCTCCTGGGCGGAGAGCTTGTCGGTGAAGTGGCGGCGTACCGCGGCGTCCAGGCCGGGGTGCACGGCGGTGATGGCCCGGCGTCCGGTGCCGGTGAGGGTGACGGTGACACCGCCGGCGCGTTCGCGGGTGACGAGTTCGCGCTTGCTCATGCGGGTGAGCTGGTGGGAGATGCGGGTGCGGTCCCAGCCGAGCGCCGCGGCGAGCTCGCTCTGGCGCAGGGAACCCCCCGCCTTGTTCAGGTTGACGAGGATCGTCAGGTCCGGCTCGGACAGGCCCACCGCATCGGCGGCGTCCACGATCACACGGGTTCGGACGATCTCGTGGGCGCGCTTGAAGGCGGACCAGAGGCCGACGGGATCCAGCGCGGTCTCGCTCATGGTCTCGTCCGGCTCGGGAGCCCCACCGTCCGGTGTTGACATGTCAACGCGCCCTTTCTAATGTTGAGATGTCAACGCTAACAGGTCTCTGCCGCCTCATCGGCCGCGCTCATCACTTCCACCCGCAGAAGGACCCATGCGAACCCGAACCCTTGGAACCGGCGGCCCGCAAGTAGCCCCTCTCGCGTTGGGCTGCGCCGGTATGTCCGACGCCACCGCTCCCGCTGACGAAGCCGCTGCCATCGCCACCATCCACGCTGCCCTCGCGGCGGGCGTCACCCTCCTCGACACCGCCGACTTCTACGGCATGGGCCACAACGAGGACCTCATCCGGCGCGCCCTGCGCGACGGCGATCGCGAAAAGGCGCTCCTGAGCGTCAAGTTCGGCGGCGTGCGCGGCCCTGACGGAACCTTCGTCGGCATCGAGGGCCGTCCCGCCCATGTGAAGAACGCGCTCGCCTACTCGCTGCGCCGTCTCGGCACCGGCCACGTCGACATCTACCGCCCCTCCCGCCTCGCCCCCGACACCCCGGTCGAGGAAACGATCGGCGCCATCTCGGAACTCGTCCAGGCCGGATACGTACGCCACATCGGGCTCTCCGAGGTAGGGCCGGAGACGATCCGCCGTGCCCACGCCGTGCACCCGATCTGCGACGTGCAGATCGAATACTCCCTTTTCAGCCGGGGCCCCGAGACCAACGGCATCCTGGACACCTGCCGCGAGCTGGGGATCGGCGTCACCGCCTACGGGGTCCTCGCACACGGTCTGCTCACCGGCACCTACCGACAACCCGCCGGAGGCGACCCACGTACCCACTGGCTGCCCCGCTTCCGCCCCGACAACCTCGCCACGAACCTCACCCTGGTCGACCGGCTGCGACCGCTCGCCGACGCACACGGCATCAGCGTCGCGCAGCTGGCCACTGCCTGGGTCATCGCCCAGGGCCGCGAACGCGGCACCATCGTGGCCGTCCTGGGCGCCCGCCGACCGGACCGCATCGAGGAGGCCCTGGCGGCGACCGACGTCGCCCTGACCGAGGCCGGCCTCGGAAGGATCGACGAGGCGGTCCCACCCGGCGCGGTGGCCGGAACCCGTTACGCCGCGCCCCTCATGGCTTTGCTGGACAGCGAGCGTGCCCCGAAGCCATCTGCGCCCATGCGGAATTGACCAGTGTGTCCACGCATGCGTCGCGGCTTCCGGTGACACAGTCTCCGTCAGCGTGTTCGTGAGCCGATCCGGAAGAGCGCGCCACTCGCAGCAGCACCGTCTCCTGCACACCCGTCCACGGCATCACGCGCTCACCCCCGGTACCCACCGGGGCTGAATCGCCGGCGCCGGAAATTGCGCTGCACGCGGACCCACCTTCCGTGCATCGGCAGTCACCGTTGGCCGCTGGAGGGGGCAGCGGGCCCAGCGAGCGTGAGCAGGGCGCGTGCGTGAGTCCGGGGACGTTCCCGGCCTTGGGGTTGTGGGCTCGCAGCTCGAGGGTGTCGCGTATTGGCTTTGTTCACGCGCACGGTCCCCTGAATACGGCCACCTCGGTCGGCTCGGCACCCTCATCAGCGCGAAGAACCACCGCCGCGCTCGGTGTTCCGTGTTGCCCAAGCGGGTCGGACAGGTGGGGACGTCAGGTCCATGCCTGGGCGGTGGTGTGGTGTTTGTGGTCCAGCCATGCGGTCAGACCACGGTGTCCCCGGTGGGTCAGCAGGTAGTGGTTGGCCCGGAAGAGGGGCCGGCCTGGCACTTCGAACCACCTGATGAGGGCCTTGCGTGCCACCATGTCCTGTTCCAGCACAGCCTGGCTCCCACTCCCGTGGGGTCGCACGGTCCACCCCGATGTGCCTTCCAGGTCCCCGCCGACCACGCCCCGCAGCACCCGGGCCTCCGCGTCCTCGAACCCATTGGAGATCGTGAGGTCGAGATCGAACGGCAGGAGCGAGCGCAGACGAAACGCACCCGACTGCTCATCGATGCGCCGCGCCCGCCGCACGCCGGGCCACCACAGGGGCCAGTCATCCACCACGCGCAGGACCGCGAACACATCGCCCGCCGGGTGAGCGAAGTCCCACACGCTCCTGAACTTGTACCGATGCAGTTCCATCACACCAGTCTGTGACCGGCCCACCGGCCGGGGCGAGGGCGCAGAGGGCGGATCCGCGTAGCGCGCGGAAGCCCGAGGACGGTCCCCGGCGCCGCCCGTCAGCTCCCATCTGTCCGCCGCAGGAGGGCAGTCGGTAAGGGACGGGACCGGCGTGGGACCGGCTGCCACCGCGCCACACACCGACGCGTCCCTACCTCGCCTGCCCGCGCATCCGGGGCGGCTGCTGCCTGCGGCATCGACGGAGCCGACAGCTCAAAGCCGGCGAGGCGTGCGGCCCGTGGCGCGCAGGATCGGCGACCGCTCGCTCTCGCAGGCCGTCTGGCGCGCCCCGAACGCCGTGCACCGCCTCCGCGTCCATGACGCCGAGGCCGTACCGCTTTCCTGCGCGGCACTGATGGCAGAGGGGAGGAGCACAACGCCATCGGAGGCGATCACCGCGTGGGGAGGGCCGTAATTCGGGTCGCGTCACTGGTGGTCGTGGAGCCCGCTATGGGAGGCGGCAGCCGGCCGGGTGCTCGCCCATCTGCGGGCGGCCCCGGCGGCCCGGCCAGTGATCGTCCGGGCCGGCATGGCCGGGAAGGCGTTCCAACGCGCCCTCGACACCCTGCTGCCCACAGGTCCGCCGGTGCAGCGCCCCGTGGCCGGTCACGAGCGGCCTGACCGGGAGAGGACCGAACCCGCCGCTGACGAAGTCCGGGTCGCAGCGGCAGATGCCGCAGTGCAGGGTGCCGATCCAGACGTCGTGCGGGCCGACGTCGCGGCGTTCGACGGTAACGGGCACGGGCGGCTGGCGTACGTCGCGGGCGCCGAACGCCTTGACGGTTGCGGGCACAGTGAGTCCCTCTGCTGAAGGGGGGCGGGTCAGGCTTCGGGGACGGCGCGGCCGAATCGGCGAGGGTGACGGCTTCGGGTTCGGGACCACCGCGGCGGCCGGTCTCCAGCGCATCCAGGACGGCCAGCTCCTCTGCCGTGAGCTCGAAGGCGCCCGGACCCTCCGGAGCAGGCCGGGCTGTCCATCTAGGGCGGAAAACGCCGCGCCGAGGGCCTGCGCCGTGAAGAGGTCGCTCTGCTCGCGGGCATGAGTGTGGACTACTACATCCGGCTGGAGCGCGGAAACCTCGCCGGAGCCTCCGACTCCGTCCTCGAAGCCCTCGCACACGCTCTGCAGCTCGACGAGGCCACCCACCTCCACGACCTGACCCGCGCGGCCACGCCCTCGGGCCGGCGGCCCACGGCAACCGCTTCCCGGGTACGGTCCACGGTCCTGCGGCTGCTCGACTCCATGACCGAGAGAACGACCGGTCTCGCCGGGGCCCCGGGCATGGCGCAGGCCCCGGGATGTGGGCACACTCCGGGGCCTGCTCTGGCACGGCCGGCACCACCAGAAGGCTACGGCCGGGCACTGACAGCGTTTCCCCCGGCCTCGGCTAGGACTCCGGGGCCGTGTAGCCGAGGTCGAACCACTCCGTCGCCGTCCATATGGTCTCGCTGGTGGAGCGGTTCACCGACTGGAGGCGGAAGAGATGGACCGTGGAGGACATCTCGTTGAACTCGCAGAACTGATCGCCTGACGAGAGGCTGGAGAGCGGCATCTCGTTGACGACGCCGGCGACACCGTTGACGCCGGGGCCGTTGCCGTTCTCTCCTGCCACCGCTCGTTCGCAGGCCCGCATGCCCATCGTGCCAGTGACCTTCCTCCCGCCCCAGGCGACGGTCAGGGTGACACCGTCCGGGCAGGAGTGGATGTCGAGGTCGTGGTGGCTCATCGGGCTCCAGCCGTCGTCATGGTTGCGGACGACAGGGCCCTTGTCGTCGAAGTCGACCACGGAGTGGTAGCACTCTTTCCCCGGTGCCCCTTCCACGGTGAACTTGACGCCCTGGAAACTGGGTTCGGGGCCACTGCTCTTGGTCTCTTGCGGGGAGGGGCGTTGGCCGGGCAGTCGGTCGTGGTCGCTGTCGTCGGAGGAACAAGCCGTTACCAGCAGGGCGAGGCCGAGGACGACGCCCCCGGCTAATAAGCGCTGAGGCAAGCGAGGAAGCATGCCCGTACGATGCCACCGGTACCGGGCATGTTCAACATCCGCGAGGACCAGACGGACGGTGTTGGAGCGGGTGACGAGAATCGAGCTCGCGCTTTCAGCTCGGGAAGCGACGGCGCGTCAGCCTCTCTGCCCTCCTCCACAGGGCGAACGCCGCCTGACCCGGCGCCGCCAGCGTCCGTCTCGGGTCGTCAGGCCCGGGTTGGTGGCGCACTCACCGCTGCCGTCAGGAACGTGATCGCCCATCGCCGGGCCGCCTCGCCCGCTGCCGGGGGCACGCAGCCGGGGGAGGGCTGCTGGTGGACCTGGACGCGGTCGGCGGCCGTCGCGGCACGGAACCCCGCATCCGGAACCACGGCTCCTGCGGGGAAAAGCCGGGCAGTACGCGCGCGAAGGCTGCGAGGCAGCGGTCGCGGACCGAGTCCCCGGCCGGGCCGGTCCAGCTGCGTGCCTCCTCGGCCGGGTCGACCGGAGCGAGGGCATCCGGAATGGTCTGACTCCGCCGATCGCCGACCCTCTGCCGGCCGCCGGACAGGGTGGAGATGTCTGGCTCAGGCCGCGTCACTCTGCGCAGTCCAGAGCCGCGAGGAGGAGGCCGTTCGCACGCTCCGCCGTCACAGCGATCACGCCGTTCTCCGGTGTCAGACCCAGGACTTGCTGACTTCGGCTCGTCGGGGTGCATCTTCTCGGAGTTCCTGTTGCGCTTGGAGCGGTGTCTGTATTCCGTGGTGGGTGAGATATGCGGATGGGGGCGGGCTGACTCCTGCGGGACGGCAGCGTCCCGGGTGCCACTTGGCTGATGCACCGGCTCGGCTTCAGCCCGCAGGTCCCCGCGCGGCGGGTCGCCGAGCGCGACGAGCAGGCCGTCACCCTCTGGGAGGAGGCGACCTGGGCGGAGGTGAAACAGCCCGGGCGGTCTGCGGAGGTTACATCTGCTTCGAGGACGAAGCCGGGTTCACCCGCCGGCCGCCCC
>NZ_JBHJUW010000095.1:0-34500 GCF_042268205.1 Streptomyces sp. NPDC056160 | reverse complement strand
GTTCCGCAACGCTACGAACCAGCGCCTACGCACACGCTGCGTCACCACCCGCCGAGCCCGCGGACACCTCCGCACCGCTCAACTTTGAAGACCCGCCTTCCTCGCCTCGCTCGAACCCTGGCTGCTCAAGAACGACGAGAACCCCGACGGAGCGGCGCCGGCCGAGTTCTTCCAGGAGGTGTCCCGGACGGTGCAGGCCGACCGGTACGCCTACTACACCGAGTTCTACAAGGACTTCTATGGACGACACCCTGGGCACCCGCATCAGCGAGGAGGCCGTGCGCAACAGCTGGAACGTGGCCGCGGGCGGCGGCGCGTACGCGGCCGCAGCCGCGCCGCTGACCTGGGGCACGGACTTCCGCGCCGACATCCCGAAGGTCGACGTCCCCGCGCTGATCCTGCACGGCACCGCCGACCGGATCCTGCCGGTCGAGGCCACCGCGCGGCCCTTCCACAAGGCGCTGCCCGCCGCCGACTACGTCGAGGTGGAGGGCGGCCCGCACGGCCTGCTGTGGACCCACGCGGCCGAGGTCAACGAGGCGCTGCTCGCCTTCCTCGCCAAGTAGGCGCCGGGCAAGGAGCGCCAGGGTCGGATTGTATGAACCTTGGGCGGATTGTCGTCGTTTCAGCAATGAGGAGGCCCGGTACGCGGTCGCCTCTGGACCGATCGAGAGAAGGTATGTCAGTGCGTCGGACGGCGTTCAAGGGAGCGGCGGTTGCCGCGGCTGCGACGGCCATGCTGGGGCTGGGCCTGGTGCAGTCCGCTGACGCGGCTCCCGCAAGCGCGCAAGGCTGCGCGGGTTATGCGCGCTGGAGCCACAGCGAAGTCCAGGTCGACAACTGCCCTGGCGACGGTGCGGCGAGCTGGGCGTGGCTCACGACCCAGAAGTACGGCACCAATTACAAGGCCGAGGCGTGGTTCGCACTCGCGGACGGCAGCCAGAAGGTGCTGGGCGTGGAACCCGGAAAGGCGGTGAGTGTCGAGTACGGCCAGGACATCAGGCAGGTGCAGATCTGCGAGTTCTACACCACGCTCATCGGCTGGCCTTCGATCCCGCTCCACCAGTGCTCGAACTGGTACAACGTCTGAAAACCGGCCGCCTTCCGCCCGTAGGTCCGCTCACTGAGACGCACCTCCTGTCCGGGCGACCTTCCGGCGGTCGAGTCATGCAGGGCCTCCTGGCAGCTCGGGGTTGCGATTCCCGACCGAGCGGCGCCAGGAGGCCCTGTGCCGCATTCGGCGGGCCGTCTCGCCGTCGCCTCGTGCGGGGCGGACCCGCCTCACCGATCTGCTCGGCGCACGCATCGCGGCGCCGACTCCGCCGCCCGCCTCAGCCACGCCATGCCCGGAACGTCACCGGCACCGGCATTCGCTGCCCCCTGCGACCTCGCGGCTCCCGCTGCGTGTCCGTGTCCGTCCGACGCCGTCCAGGTAGGTGCCGACGACCACGTCGGCGGCCCGGGCGGCGCTGAGGTGTTCCTGGCGGTGGGCGGCCAGCCGGATCAGCTCGGGCAGCAGCGGCCCGGTCCAGCCTTCCGGCTGGTCGGGGCGGAGGAGGCCTTCGTCGGTGGCGCGGCGCAGGAAGGTGTCGACCTCCTGGACGGAGCGGTCGCGGCGTTCGCGTATGTCGTCGTCGGCGAGCATGCGGGTGAGGTCGACGGGCCAGGTGCGGTTGACGGTGATGATGTTCTCGACGTAGCGGTGCAGGGCGACGGCGACGGGGGCCTCGCGCAGCCGGGCGTCCTCGATGGCGCGCTCGATGGCTTCGAGGCGGGACTGGTGGATGGCCGCGAGGAGTTCCTCGCGCGAGGCGAAGCGCCGGTAGACGGTGCGGCGGTCGACTCCGGCCTCGGCGGCGATGCTCGCGACGCTCGCGGCCGGGTCTGCGGCGAGCATCCGTGCCCCGGTGGTCAGGACGGCTTCCAGGTTGCGTACTGCGTCGGCTCTCATCCCTTAAAAGTACCCACAGTGGGGTGCCTACCCTCAATTAATGACGTGCTTATGTGCTTCTAACAGCAGTAACTGCTACAGTCTGGTGACAAATAACGAAGGGCCCGCAGGACCTCAGATCTCGCGGGGGACCAGAAGGAGTGGACTGTGATGATCACGTATGACCGGCTGTTCGTGGGATCGTGGACCGAGCCGAGCGACACCGGGCTGCTGGACATCGAGTCGCCCCACGACGGATCGGTGATCGGCCGGGCGGCGCAGGCGCGGCCGGCGGATGTGGACCGTGCGGTGGCGGCGGCTCGGGCCTCGTTCGACTCGGGCGTCTGGTCGTCGGTGGCCCCCGCGGAGCGCGTGGCGCTGCTGCGCCGGTTCAACGCGCTGCGGGAGGAGAACGCGGAGCGGATCGCGGAGCTGATCTCCATGGAGAACGGATCGGCGCTGTGGTTCACGCGGGCCGGTCAGCCGGGTCTGACGCGGCAGGCGAACGCGTACCTGAAGGCGGCCGAGGAGTTCGGCTGGGAGGAGACGCTCACGCCGTCGGACCCCGCGGCCCCGTTCCGCAGTGTGGTGCGCAGGGAGGCGGTGGGCGTGGTCGCGGCGGTGATCCCGTGGAACTCGCCGTTCTCCTCTGCCACCTCGAAGATCATCCCGGCGCTGCTCGCGGGGAACTCGGTGGTCCTGAAGGTGTCGCCGGAGAACTCCCTGAGCATGGGCTTCCTGGCCGAACTGCTGGAGCGGGTCGGGCTGCCGGAAGGCGTGGTGAGTGTGCTGCCCGCCGACCGGGAGACCAGTGAGTACCTGGTCTCGCACCCGGACGTCGACAAGATCGCGTTCACCGGCTCGACGCGGGCCGGACGCCGGATCGCCTCCATCGCCGGCGAGCAGCTCAAGCGGGTCTCCCTGGAACTGGGCGGCAAGTCGGCCGCGTTGATCCTTCCCGACGCCGACATCGACAAGGCGGTCGCGGGCGTGAAGTTCTCCTCGCTGCTCAACAACGGCGAGTCGTGCATCGCGCAGACCCGCATCCTCGCCCCGCGCGAGCGCTACGAGGAGGTCGTGGCAGGGCTGAAGGAGCTGGTGGAGTCCCTCAAGGTCGGCGACCCGAGCGACCCGGACACCTTCATCGGCCCGATGATCCGCCCCGACCAGCAGCAGCGGGTGCGCGACTACATCCGGATCGGCATCGAGGAGGGCGCCCGCCTGGTCACCGGCGGCCCGCAGGTCCCCGAGGGACTGGAGAAGGGCAACTACGTCACCCCGACCGTCTTCGCCGACGTCGACAACTCCATGCGGATCGCGCAGGAGGAGGTCTTCGGCCCGGTCCTGGTGGTCATCGCCTACGACGACGAGGACGATGCCGTCCGCATCGCCAACGACTCCGAGTACGGCCTGTCCGGCGGGGTCTGGTCCGCCGACGAGGCGCACGCCCTGGCCGTGGCCCGGCGCATCCGGACCGGCACCGTCACCGTCAACGGCGCCTCGATCGGCTTCGACGGCCCCTTCGGCGGCTTCAAGGCCAGCGGCATCGGCCGCGAGTACGGCGCCGTCGGCCTCGGCACCTACACCGAGTACAAGACCGTCACCATCTGACCGGGCCTCCGCCCACGCCCAGCAGGCCCCCGCACCGCCCGGGCCCCGGTCCCCACCCACGTACAGCGGAACCCGGCACGCCCCCACACACGTACAGCCCGCTCTGGCGCGCACCCAACACGCGCCCTACGCCGTACGCGGGACTCCCCGGTACACACCCGTACCCGGGCACACGCCACCCCGCACCCACCCGGGCCCGGGCCCCACACACACCCGCACCCCCCGCACGGCGCGCGCCCGGACCGGACGACGTCTCCGGCCGCGCGCCCCACACACACCTTTCCGCCTCTCACATGAAAGATCCCCCGATGTCCATGGCACAGCAATCGCCCGCACCACGACCCCGCGGTGTCGCCGCGGCCATGAGTGCCCTGATCCTCGCCGTCCTCCTCGCCGCCCTCGACCAGACCATCGTCTCGACCGCACTGCCCCGGATAGCCGAGGACCTGAACGGGTTCGAAGACATCGCATGGGTGAGCGCCGCCTACCTGCTGGCGTCCACCGCGGTCACCCCCCTGTGGGGCAAGCTGGGTGACATGTTCGGGCGCAAGCGCCTGTACCTGGCCTCCACCTCCGTCTTCCTGATCGCCTCCGCGGCCTGCGGTCTGGCGCAGAACCTGCCCGAGCTGATCGCGGCGCGTGCGCTCCAGGGCGTGGGCGGCGGCGGCATGATCGTGTTGACGTTCGCGCTCGTCGGCGACATCGTCCCGCCCGGCCAACGTGGCCGCTACCAGGGCATGTTCGGGTCCGTCTACGGTGTCGCGAGCATCGTCGGACCGCTGCTCGGCGGCATCTTCACCGATCAGCTGTCCTGGCGGTGGGCCTTCTTGATCAACCTGCCCATCGGTGCGGTCGCCCTGGTCATCGCGGCGCGGGTGCTGCTCGTCGGCACCAGGGGGGCCAAGGCCCGCATCGACCACCTCGGTTCGCTGGTCCTGGCCGCCATCGCCACCGGCATCGTCCTAGTCACCTCCTTCGGTGAACGCTGGAGCTGGACCTCACCGGCCATCCTCGGCCTGATCCTCGCCACCGTCGCCCTGGCAGCCGTCCTGGTCCCCGTCGAACGGCGTGCCGCCGCCCCGGTCCTGCCGGTGACCATGCTCACCTCCCGCACCGTGGTGTTCTCCTCGCTGATCGGTTTCGTGGCCAACGCCGCCATGTTCAGCGTGCTGGTCTACCTGCCCACCTACCTCCAGATCGTCGACGGGGTGTCGGCCACCCTGTCGGGCGTGCACCTGCTGCCGCTGGTCGCCGGCCTGGTCGTCAGCCAGTCCCTCGCCGGCCGCTGGGCCGCCCGCGCCGGACGCCTGCGCCTGATCCTCGTCTGCGGCCTGCTCATCAACCTCGCCGGGCTGCTCCTGCTGGGCACCATCGGCGCCGCGACCGGCACCGCCGTGCTCAGCGTCTACTTCCTGATCACCGGGGTGGGCATGGGCATGGTCCCGATGGTCGTCCTGACCACGGTGCAGAACAGCGTCCCCGCCGCCGACCTCGGCGCCGCGAGCGCCGTCGTCACCTTCGCCCGGTCCATCGGCGCGGCCTTCGGCGTCGCCGTATTCGGAACCCTGCTCTCCACCGGCTTCGCCCACGGCACCCGCGCCCTGCCTGCCGGCAGCGGGTTCGACCCGTCCCGCCCGGACACCATCGGCCGGCTCCCCGCCGCGCTGCGCGACACCGCGCTGGACGCCTTCGCCCACGCGACGAGCACCGCCTTCCTGTGGATCGCGCCCACCCTCGCGGTCGGCACCGTCCTCGCCCTCGCGCTCAGGCGGTCGCGGGACACCACGGTCCCCGCCCAGGCGGCCGGCCACGCTCCCGCCCAGGACGCCGGGGACCGGGTGGCGGTCTCCTGAACGAGCGGACACGCCCTCTGACGAGGGCACGGCACAGCAAGCGGGACCGGCCCCTCTGGACCGGTCCCGCTGCGGTGGGACGGTCAGGCCCCGCCGCCCCCCGACCGCCTGCCCGTACGGGCGATGAGCCACATCAGGTACGGGGCGCCGACCGCGGCCGTCAGGACGCCGACCGGCAGCTCCACGGGGTGGAACAGGCGGCGGGCCAGCAGGTCGGCGACCACGACGACGAGCGCGCCCGTCAGCGCCGAGGACAGCAGGGGGATCTGCGCGGTCCGGGTGAGCCGGCGGGCGATCTGCGGGGCGAGCAGGGCCACGAAGTCGACGGGGCCGGTGGCGCCGGTCGCGACGGAGGTCAGGACGACGCCGAGCGCGGTGAGCCCGAGCCGGACCGCGTTCAGACGGATCCCGAGGGCGCGTGCGGTGTCGTCGCTCAGGGCCGCGCCGCGCTGGGCACGGGCCGCCCACACCACCGCCGGGACGGAGCACAGCAGGACGAGGGCGAGCGGCGCGGCCTGGTCGTAGCCCCGGCTGTTGAGCGAACCCGTCAGCCAGATCTTCGCCTGCTGGGCCACCACGACATCGCCCTTGGTCAGCACCAGTTGGGTCAGCGAGCCCAGCGCCACCGACACACCGATGCCGATGAGCACGAAGCGTGCCGCGTGCAGCCCGCGCCGCCACGCGAACACGTACACCAGCAGCGCGGCGCCGAGCCCGCCCGCCACCGAGACGTAGGGCAGCGCGTCGTGGGGGACGAGTCCGAAGCTCATCGCCGTCACCGTGGCCAGCCCGGCCCCGTGGGTGACCCCGATGACGTCGGGGCTGGCCAGTGGATTGCGCGCGACCGTCTGGATCGTCGCGCCCGCGATGCCGAACGCGGCGCCCGCGAGCAGACCCACGACGAGGCGCGGCAGGCGCAGCGTGCCGACGACCAGTTCGTCCGGGCTGGGCTGCCCGAGCACCACGCGGACCACCTCGCGCGGCGCGGTGAACGACTCACCCGTGCACAGGTACGCCACCGCCGCGCACGCCAGCAGGACGGCGAGGCCGGCCGCGACGAGCGCCGCCCGGCGGTGCACGAGGACACTGGCGCGCCGGGAGCGCAGCACGGTGTGCCCGGCCGGGGCGAAGGAGGGGGCGCCGGTGCGGTTCACGCGGCCACCGCCGAACGGCGACGCACGAGGGCGATGAGGAACGGCACGCCGAGCACCGCGGTCATGACCGCCACCGGAACCTCCGAAGGGGGGAAGACGACACGGCCGAGCACGTCGGAGCAGAGCAGCATCACCGGCCCGAGCAGCGCCGCCAGCGGCAGCACCCAGCGGTGCGAGCTGCCGACCAGGGCACGGGCCAGGTGCGGAACGGCCAGGCCGGTGAAGGCGACCGGGCCGACCGCGGCCACCGCCGCGCCGGTCAGCACGGTGGCGCCGAGCGCGCCCAGGGCGCGTACCAGGACGACGTTGTGGCCCAGCGCGCGGGCGGCCTCGTCGCCGAGCGCCAGGGCGTCGAGGCCGCGCGCGAGCACGGCCACCAGCACCACACCGGCCAGGAGGAACGGCCAGACCTCGGAGACGACCTCCCCGCCGCGCCCGTCGAGCGAACCGACCTGCCAGAAACGGAACTCGTCCATGACATGGGCCCGGGTGGTGGCGACCGCGGAGACCACGGAGGCGAGGAAGGCGTTCATCGCGGCGCCCGCGAGCGCCAGTTTGACGGGGCTCGCCCCGCCCCGGCCGCCGCTGGCGACGGCGTAGACGGCCACGGCCGCGACCACCGCCCCCGCGAACGCGAACCAGACGTAGCCGCTCGTGGAGTGCACACCGAAGAAGGCGATCGCGCACACCACCCCGGCCGCGGCGCCCTGGCTGACGCCGAGGACGCCGGGCTCGGCGATCGGGTTGCGGGTGACGCCCTGCATCACCGTCCCGGCGAGGGCGAGCGCGACGCCGACCAGGACACCGAGGACCGTACGGGGCACCCGCAGGGCCCGGACCACCTGGGCGTCGTCACTCGTGCCGCCGTGCAGCAGCGCCTGGAACACGGTGGCGGGCGCGACCTGCCTGCTGCCCACCGCCAGGCTCAGCAGGACGGCGCCCAGCAGCATGATCGTGCCGGCCAGCAGCCAGGCCGCTCGGCGGCGGTTCGGGGGCGACATGGGCCGCGCTCACTCTCTTTCGTCAGTGGCCTGGCTCGGCAGCGGTCCGCGCCTTCGTCCGGCTCAGGCCTTCAGGTACTTCTGCAGGTCGTCCAGGACCGAGTCGGCGGCGGTGACGCCGAGTCCGAGGTACCAGGTCTCGTCCGGTACGTCGTAGGCGTGGCCCGCCTTGACCGCCTTGAGGTTCTTCCACAGCGGGTTGCCCCGCGCCTTGGTGCGGGCGGTGGCGTCCGGGTTGCCGTACACACCGCTGAAGATGTAGTCGGCGTCGGCCTGGTCGATGTTCTCCGCGCTGATCTCGGCGGCCAGGTCGGCGATGTCCTGGTTCTTCGGCCGGGGGACGCCGGCGTCCTTCAGGATGGTGCCGATGAACGAGTCGTTGGCGTAGAGCCGGATCACACCGTTGGGCATGTAACGGACCATGGACACGGTCGGCTTGGTGGCGCCGAGCCTGTCGCCCAGGGCCTTGGCCCCCTTCTCGTAGGCGGCCAGCGCGGCCTTGGCCTGCGCGGTGCGGTCCAGGGCCGCGGCGTTCAGGAGGTAGTTCTCCTTCCAGGTGAAGCCGGGCCGGACGGAGAAGACGGTGGGCGCGATCTTCGACAGCTCGTCGTAGGAGTCGGCGGCACGCAACTGGCTGCCCAGGATCAGGTCGGGCTTCAGGGCCGCGATCGCCTCCAGGTTGAGGCTGCTGATCGTGCCGACGCTCTTGGGTGAGCCCGCGCCCTTCAGGTACGACGGCAGGTGCGGCGAGCCTTCGGTGTAGGCGACGCCGACGGGCTTGATGCCGAGGGAGACGACGTTGTCCAGCTCGCCCACGTCGAGGACCACCACGCGCCGGGGCTGCTGTTCGAGTTCGGTGGTGCCCATCGCGTGCTTGATGGTGCGCGGCCACTGACCCGGCTTGGCGTCGGTGCCCATGGCGGCGGTCTTCTCGGCCGCGCTCCCGAAGTCCTTGCCGCCCTTCGCCACCGACTTGGAACCGCCCCCCGAGGCGGAGGAACTGGATGAGGTGTTCCCCCCGCCGGAGGAGCCGCTGCCGCACGCGGAGACCGACAGTGCGGCGACGACAGCGAGAGCGACTGCGACGGGGGCGCGGCGCCGAAGGGGCATGTGCACTCCGATGAGGATGGGTGAGCAAATAGTAAGGATAGGCTCACCTTACAGGACCTTATGAATCTGTCATGAGGTGCCTGTCGCCTCTCACCTGCACACCTGTGCTCCAGGGTGCCGATGTGTCCCGCCGGACGGGCAACATGTCCGCGCGCGGGCGGAGTCGGGCCCCACGGTCGGCGGGAGGGGAGCCCTGCGGCCGGCCCCGGCGAGTCCGATGACATGACAGCGCGTACGGACTCACCGGGGCAGCCCGGGTCTCAGGCCTTGTCCGGCTCCGGCTGGGCCTGGGCCTCGGTCTGGGCCTTGACGGCCGGGGCCTGCTCGGCGGCCTCGTTGGCCGTGTAGAACACCGACGTGCCCTGCTTGGTGCGGTGGGCGTGGTTCTTGGCCACGAGCCCCTCCAGGGTGGTGCGCACGACGGTCGTCTTGACGCCCCGGTCGGGGTGGGCCTGGCCGAGGGCGGTGGTGACCTCCGCCGCCGAGCGCGGCTCGCTCTGCTCGACGAGGTGACGGCGGACCAGCTCGACCAGCGTGGGCTGGTCGGTGGACTTGGCGGCGGTGGACTTGGCGGCCGTGGACTTGGCTGCCGTCGACTTCGTGGTGGTGGCCTTCGCAGCGGCGGTCTTCGTGGTGGTGGCCTTCGCGGCCGTGGACTTGGCGGCGGGCTTCGCCGCCGCCGGCTTCTCGGCCGCGGCCGTCTTCTTGCTCGCGGCGCCGGCCGCAGCGGTGGCCTTCTTCGCGGTGGCGGACTTGCCGGTGGTGGGCTTGGCCGCGGTCGACTTGGTCGCGCTGGACTTGTCCGTCGCCGGCTTGGCCGTCTCGGCCTTGGCCTCGGCCGCCTTGGCGGTGGCGGGCTTCGCCGAGCCCGTCTTGGTGGTGGCCGTCTTGGCCGTGGCCGTCTTGGTGGCACCGGACTTGACCGTGCCCGTCTTGGCCGTGCCGGTCTTGGCGGTGCCCTTGCGGCGGGGGGCGGGCACCGTGCCGGTGCTCGTGCTCGTGCTCGTGCTCGTGCTCTTGCTCGGCGCCGCGGCCGGTGCCGACTGCGCCGCCACCGACGCGGCGGCCTTCAGGCCGAGCGCCTGCTGCATGTTCACCAGCACATCGTGGTCACGCCGCAGGACGGTCAACTGCTCCCGCAGCGACGCGATCTCGGAACTGACGCGGTCCTGCTCCTTGAGGTTTCGCTCCAGGTCACCGGTCACCTGGGCGGTGTACTGCGATGCCAGGTCGGCTGAAGCGGTGGATTCAGGCATGGTGTTGGCCTCTTCTCGTGTTGCCCCGTTTGAATGGGACGCCACTTGACGTCGAATTGTGGATTATGGGCCATGTGGCTGGTGGCAGCGTAGTGGATGGTGCAAAGAGGGGCCTTTCACAGTTGACGGACGGCCACCGGAAAGTGCGTTCCCGACGGTGTTCCGACGGTGTCTCGGCCGTTCCCCGAGCGTTCCCCGCCACGGGGCGCACATGCCTGCGGCCAACCCCGGCTCAGGACGGACCGGCGGTGTCATGGTGGTGTTCCGCCGCACCGCGCGGAGCCGGGACGGACGCCTTGCCGGCGTCCTGACGTGTGGGTTCAGCGGACCGCTTCGTGCGTCGCGCGGTCAGGCGCAGCGCCAGCGGCTCGGTCCAGCGGGCCGTCAACGGCCCCAGGATGACGAGGATGAGCACGTACGCGGTGGCCAGCGGACCGAGTGAGGCCTCCGTTCCCGCGGTGACGGCGAGTCCGGCGATGACGATGGAGAACTCGCCGCGGGCGACCAGCGTGCCGCCCGCCCGCCAGCGGCCCTTGACGGAGACGCCGGCCCGCTTGGCGGCCCAGTAACCCGTGGCGATCTTCGTCAGGGTGGTGACGGCCGCCAGGGCGAGGGCCGGCAGGAGGACGGGCGGGATGTCGGCGGGGTTGGTGTGCAGGCCGAAGAAGACGAAGAACACCGCGGCGAACAGGTCCCGCAGGGGCGCGAGCAGATGGTGCGCGCCCTCGGCGACCTCACCGGACAGCGCGATGCCGACCAGGAACGCACCGACGGCGGCGGACACCTGGAGCTGCTGGGCCACACCGGCGACCAGCAGGGTCAGGCCCAGCACGACCAGCAGCAGCTTCTCGGGGTCGTCACTGGAGACGAAACGCGAGATGTGCCGGCCGAAGCGCACCGCGAGCAGCAGCACGAGCCCGGCCACACCGAGGGCGATGGCCAGGGTGACACTGCCCGCCGCGAGGCCGCTGCCGGCGAGCAGCGCCGTCACGATCGGCAGGTAGACGGCCATGGACAGGTCTTCGAGGACGAGGATGCTCAGTACCACGGGTGTCTCGCGGTTGCCGAGCCGTCCCAGGTCGCCGAGCACCTTGGCGATGACACCGGAGGAACTGACCCACGTGACACCGGCGAGCACGACGGCCGCGACCGGACCCCAGCCCAGCAGCAGTGCCATGAGGGCGCCGGGCAGCGCGTTGAGCGTGGCGTCGACGAGGCCGGCCGGGTACTGCGTCTTCAGGTTGGAGACCAGGTCGCTGGCCGTGTACTCGAGGCCGAGCATGAGCAGCAGCAGGATGACACCGATCTCGGCGCCGATCGCCACGAACTCCTCGCTGGCCCCGAGCGGCAGCAGCCCGCCCTCACCGAAGGCCAGTCCGGCCAGCAGGTACAGGGGGATCGGTGAGAAGCGCAGCCGCCCGGCGAACCGGCCCAGCAGTCCGAGTCCGAGCAGGATCGCGCCGAACTCGATGAGGAAGACAGCGGAGTGCATCGTGCTCACTCCCGCCCGAGTATTCCGGCGGCTGCCTCCACGCCTTCGAGCGTGCCGATGACGATCAGCACGTCACCGCCGGCGAGCCGGAAGTCGGGGCCGGGGGAGGGCACCGCCTCGGCCCGGCGCAGCACGGCCACGATGGACACACCGGTCCGGGTGCGCGTCTGCGTGTCGCCCAGCACCCTGCCGTTCCAGTACGAGGTGGCGGAGAGTGTGATCCGCTCGGCCACCAGTCCCAGTTCGGTGGTCGACAGCAGGTTCGGACTGTGGTGCGTCGGCATCAGCGCGTCGATGAGGCTCTCCGCCTCGCCCGGGGTCAGCCGTACCGACAGCGCGCAGGCGTCGGCGTCGTCCTCCTGGTACGCGCTGAGTGTCCGCGTACCGTCCCGGTGGGCCACCACCGACAGCCGGCGCCGCTCCCGTGTCGTCAGGTCGTAGCGCGTGCCGATGCCCGGCAGCGGTGTGTTGCTCATGCGTGCGGTTCCCACGCCTGTCTCCCTCAGTGGTCCTGCGGCTTGACCTTTTCTTTGCCAACCGTCTGGGACACCCTAACGACCGCCGCCGCGCTCTGCGGACGGCGGTCGCCGGTCGGGGGACCGGTGCGGGGGGACCGGTGAGGGGCTTCGGACGCCCTCGCGCGCCCTCAGGCGTTCGGGTCGAAGGGGATTCCCGCGGGCATGGAGTGGGCGAGGGCGTAGGCGAAGTCGCCGTCCTTGATCTTGATGGTGGCCGCGCCGAAATCCGCGCCCATCAGCTTGTCGCGCAGGCCCTCGGGGTAACCGTTCCACCCGACCAGGCGCGGGAAGAACCAGCCGCCCGTGACGTTCTCCGGGGGTTCGTCGTTGCCACCGGCGAAGCGGAAGCAGTGCGTGGACAGACCGTCCTTGTGGTAGACGATCTTGGGATGGGTGCCGTCGAAGCGCACCGACGAGGCGGAGGCCACCTGGTAGCCGGAGTGCTGGGAGACGGAGACGTACCGGACCTGGTTGTCGTTGATCCACACCACGACGTGCTCCCAGTCGTGGGTGTGCCCGATCGCGGCCGGGCCCAGGGTGGCCTGGTCCTTCTCGAAGTAGCTGGCGTACATGACGGCGCACCAGCCGTTGTCGCACTTCTCCCGCGAGTACGTGTTGGCGTTGGCCAGCTGGGCGTAGTCGTGGCAGTGGCCGTTGACGTCGCCGCCCAGCCGCAGTCCCGGGTTGAGGGTGCCGTCGGCGCTGATGGCGGCCGTGGCGTAGCAGCCGTCGCCGTCGTAGTCGTAGGCGGGCGAGAAGGTCTGTTCGAGACCGTCGGCGTTCTGTGGCAGCGCCGGGAGGACGGCGGCACCGGCGTGAGCGGGGAACACCAGGGAGACGAGGGTCAGCACACCGAGCAGGGACAGGAGCGGGACGCACCGTCGGCGCATGGAGGGTCCTCCCAACCCACCAGGAATACAAGGCAGTTGACGTGCCATCAAGCTAGGCACAGGGCGGTGGGTGGCGCAAGGGTGCCCGGGCGCGTCGGCCCGTGCGGTGACGCACGCCCGCTTAAGGTTTCGCCAGAAACATGTTTGTATGGCACATGTTTGCGCACGGCATCAGCCCTGCTTCCAGAAGAAGGAACACGCACATATGACCTCGACGCACCCCGCCTTCCCGGCCGACCGCGCGGCCGGATGCCCCTTCGACCCGCCCGCGCTCTACACTCAGATGCGGCAGCACGGGGCGCCCGTACGGGTCCGCATCTGGGACGGGAGCACTCCCTGGCTGGTCACCCGCCACGACGACCAGCGCGCCGTGTTAGCCGACCCCCGCTTCAGCGCCGACCCCTCCCGGCCCGGTTTCCCCTCGCCCAGCGCGGGTTTCAAGGCCCAGGGAGCCGCCGAGATCCAGGCCTTCGTCACCCAGGACGACCCCGAGCACGCGCGTCAGCGACGGATGCTGGCCGGGCACTTCACCGTCCGGCGGGTGACCGCACTGGCCCCCCGGATCCAGGAGATCATCGACGGTCTGCTGGACCGCATGGAGGCCGCGGGCCCTCCGGCCGACCTGGTCGAGGCCTTCGCGCTGCCGATGCCCTCCCTGGTCATCGGTGAACTGCTCGGGGTGCCCCGAGAGGACCAGCCGCTGTTCCAGGACGCGGCCCGCGCGATGATCGCCCGGGACAGCACCGCCGACGAGTTCACCGCCGCCCGCTCCGAACTCGCCGCCTACCTGCGGGAGCTGATCGCGTCCAAGCAGCGGTCGCCCGGGAACGACCTGCTCGGTTCCCTGGTGGTGGAACGGGTGCGCGGCGGCGAACTCGACTCCGCCCTCCTCGTGGAGATCGCCGTGTCCCTGCTGGTCGCCGGGCACGAGACGACCGCCAACATGACGGCGCTCGGCACCCTCGTGCTCCTCGGCGACCCCGGCCGGATCGCCGCCGTCCGCGACAGCGAGGACCCCGCCCGGGTGGCATCGGCCGTCGAGGAACTGCTGCGCTACCTCACCATCACGCACAGCGGACTGGCCCGCGTCGCCACCGAGGACGTGGAGATCGGAGGCCGGCTCGTCCGGGCCGGTGAGGGCGTGATCGTGGCCAACGCCGCCGGCAACCGAGACGCCGCCGTCTTCACCGACCCCGACCGCTTCGACATCGGCCGCGCCGACGTCCGCAGGCACATCGCCTTCGGGCACGGCGTCCACCAGTGCCTCGGACAGAACCTGGCCCGCCTGGAACTCCAGCTCGCCTACCCCGCGCTGCTGCGCCGTTTCCCCGGCCTGCGGGTCGCGGTGCCCGACGCCGCCGTCGCGTTCAAACACGACATGCTCATCTACGGCGTCCACGAACTGCCGGTCACCTGGTGACGCATCCCCCGCACGGAAAGGAACACATGCACCACCCCCGCACCTCCCACCAGGACCGCTCCGCTCCCACCGGGCCGCCCGTCCCCTTCGACCCCGAGCTGGCGGCCTTCCTGGACGGCCCGGCCGTCCCGCCCGGCGCCGAGCCGTCCACGCCCGCCGACGTGCCCCGCTGGCGTGCCCTGCTCGCCGGCACCTCCCCCGACCCCACGGACGAGGAACTCAGCGACGGCGGCACCTTCGACGTGCACGAGCGGCGCGTGCCCGGCCCCGCGGGAGCGCCCGACGTCCCGCTGCTCGTCGTCCGACCCGCCGGACTGCCCGACGGCGCCCCCGTCGTCTACCACCTGCACGGCGGCGGCATGATGGGCGGCACGCACCGCACCGGACTCTCCGGCGTGCTGCGCGAATGGGCGGCGCCCCTGGGGACGGTCGTGGTGTCCGCCGACTACCGCCTCGCGCCCGAACACCCCTACCCCGCCGGTGCGGAGGACTGCTACGCCGGCCTGGAATGGGTGGCCCGGCACATCGGCGGGTTCGGCGGCGACCCGCGGCGGATCGTGGTGGCCGGGGGCAGCGCGGGCGGCGGGCTCGCCACCGCGGTCGCCCTCATGGCCCGCGACCGCGGCGGACCGGCCCTCCTCGGCGTGCTCGCGATGTGCCCCATGCTCGACGACCGCAACGACACGCCCTCCGCCCGCCAGATGGCCGGCCGCGGTGTGTGGGACCGGCACGCCAACGACGTCGGCTGGGCCTCCCTGCTGGGCGAGGCCCGCGGCACCCCCGGCGTCCCGCCCTACGCGGCACCCGCCCGCGCCACCGACTGGTCCGGACTGCCGCCGTTCTACATCGACGCCGGCGCGGCCGAGACCTACCGCGACGAGGACGTGGCCCTGGCGGCGTCCCTCTGGGAGGCCGGCGGCGACGCCGAACTGCACGTCTGGTCGGGCGGCTTCCACGGCTTCGACCAGATGGCCCCGGACGCCGCCGTCTCCCGGGACGCTCGCGCGGCCCGGGTGCGCTGGCTGCGCCGCGTCCTGGCACGCTGACCCACCCGGGCAGCGTGCGCGGGGCCGCGTCCCGGGGCCGCGTGCCCGGGCTTCGTGCACGGGTTTCGTATGCGTGCTCCGTGTCCGGTCAGGCCTTCAGCGCGTAGAAGTGCATAGGGGAGTTCGGACGGAAACCGATGCGCGGGTAGACGGGCGCGCCGGCGACCGTCGCGTGTAGGGTTGCGCGGGTCAGGCCAGTGGCCCGCGCCCCCTCGTGCAGCGCCTTGCGGGTCACCGCCTCGCCGTAGCCGCGGCGCTGACAGTGGGGGTCCGTGGCGACCAGCGCCACGAACAGCCGGCCGTCGGCCTCCACCGCCGCCGCGCACGCCACCGGCACTCCGTCGCGCAGCGCCAGGTACGCGTACGCGTCGTCCTTCCACAGCGTGGAGCCGAGGAGCCCGTCGCGGCCGTCCTCCATCGGGAAGCCGTAGGCACGCGAGTTGAGGTCCGCGTACGCCCGGAGCTGGTCGCCCGTGGTCACCCGTGCGAAGGTCAGGTCGGAGTGGACCGGATCGGGCAGGGGCAGGATGTCCCCGGCCATCCCGGTACCGGGGAAGGCGAGTGCGAGCCCGGCCCGCCCGGCCGCCGCCGGCAGCGCCTGCCGGGCCCCCTCGTCGAGCAGGTCCTCGAAGACCCACAGGAAGCCCGGGTGCTCCTTGCCCCGCATGACGTCCGCCGCCCGGCCCAGCCGCTCGGCCAGGAGGTCCGCGTCCGCGCCGACATCCGTCAGCGTGACGCAGTTCCAGAAGGCGAACCGGCAGTCCGCCCAGCGCACGGCGATCCCGGGTAAGTCCCGTACGTCCGCCTCCGGATCGCGGTCGAGCACCATCATGCGCCACACGGCCGCGAGCTGCTCCATGGATTCGATCGACTCGGCTAGATCCGCCACTGCCCCACTCCCTTGCCTGACGTACGGGAATCGTCCGAGTACAACACGGCCACCGCCCGCGCCGCGGCTCACCACGACGCCCCCCGTCCACCGGCAGGCCCCGCTGTCAGTGGCGGCTGCGACCCTGTCCCGTATGGACGAGCAGGACTTCATGCGGGGCCGGGTCTACGGCGCCGATCACGAGGACGCCGCGCCCCGGCCCGGGCGCCGTTACGCACAACTGGTGGCCGGGCCGCTCGACGGGCTGCTGCTGGACGTCACCGACCTGCCCGCGCGCACCCGCGCGGACGGCGTCGTCCTGCCCACGGAGATAGGCAGGTACGGTCCGGGCGGCCGTACCGTGTACGCGCCCCGCCCCGCCGACCCCGACCGCTTCGACTGGCGCGGTGACCTGCCCTGAACCGGTGCGGGCGGTCCGCCACCGCACCCGATCCTTTCGGGCACGGAATGTCGGGTCGGGCACCCCGCCCGCCGCCTAGCGTGATGAGCACAGCACAGGAAGGGGACCGGGAGTGCTGGAGCGGCTCAACCAGGCCATGGAACACATCGAGGACCACGTGTCGGAGTCCGTCGACGTGGCCGCCCTGGCGCGGATCGCGGCCACGTCGGAGTACCACCTGCGCCGGATGTTCTCCTCGCTCGCGGGCATGCCGCTGTCGGAGTACGTACGGCGCAGACGGCTCACCGTCGCGGCCCCGAGATCCTGCGCACCCGCGTGCAGGAGGGCGGGACGGACGCCGACGCCGAACTGTGGCTGCCGGTGGAGCGGGAACAGGGCTGAGGCGGGCCGCCGTCCCGGTCACGGCAGAGGCGTGCCCCGGGCGGCCACCCACAGCTCGTACCACTCCTCGTGGGAGAGGCGCGTCTCGCCGCTCACCGCGTCGGCGCAGGCGCGGATGCGCTCGGGGCGGGTGGTGCCGACGACCGGTGCGATGCCCGCGGGGTGGCGTTGCAGCCACCACAGCAGGACGGTCTGCGGTGTCGTCCCCTTGCGGCGGGCCAGATCGGCGACGAGCCGGCCGGCCGGGGTGTCGTCGCCTTCGGTGAACCGGCCCCGGGCCAGCGCGCCCCAGGCCTGGAGCCGGACGCCGGCCGAGACGCAGTGCTCGACCGTGCCCGGCGGACAGCCGGTCCCAGCCGCGGCCGGGGTGTTGAACAGCACCCCGGCCTCCACCCAGTCCCGGTGGGCGAGGCTCATCTCCACCTGGTCGACGACGAGCGGGACGTCCACTCGCGCCTGGAGGAAGGCGACCTGCGGCCCGCTCATGTTGGACACGCCGAACTGCCGCACCAGCCCCTGGGAACGGAGCACGGAGAACGCCCCGGCGATCTCGTCGGGGTCCGCGAGCGGGTCGGGCCGGTGCAGCAGCAGCACGTCCACGAAGTCCGTACGCAGCCGCGTCAGGCTCTCCTCCACCCGGCGCACGATGCTCGCGGCGCGCAGGTCGTAGTGGCCCACCCGCTCGCCCTCGGGCAGCCGGATCCCGCACTTCGTCTGCACGACCACGCGCTCCCGCAGCCCCGGCGAGTGGGCGAGCACCTCGCCGAAGACCGCCTCCGACTTGCCGAACCGGTAGATGTCGGCGTGGTCGAACGCCGTGATGCCGGCGGCCAGGGCCGCCTCGACGGCCGCCTCGGCCCGTCCCACGTCCTCGGCGGTGTACGGCAGGGTGTCCCAGCCGCCGCCCAGGCCCATGCAGCCGTAGAGCAGCCGGTGCGCGCGGATGTCGGGGGGTGCCGTCATGGCGGTCTCCGTCGGTGAGAGGGGGAGAGGGGAGAGGGGAGAAAGAGACAGGGAGGGAGGGAGGGGAGGGCGAGGCGGTCGCGCGGAAGGTCAGGCGCGCAGGGTGTCGGCCAGCATCTCGGCGGCGGCGAGCACCGGCAGTTGCGTGTTGGCGGCGGGCACCGTCGGCAGGACGGAGGCGTCGGCGATCCGCAGGTCCGCCACGCCGCGCACCCGGCCCGCACCGTCGACCACGGCGAGCGGGTCGTCCTGCGGGCCCATGGCGCAGGTACCCACGGGATGCCAGTAGGTGCCCACCCGGTCGCGCAGCGCCGCGTCGGACAGTTCGCGCACCGGCACGCCGCCGTCCGCGGGCGGCCCGGCCAGGGACCCCAGCGCGGTGGCCAGTTCCGCCGCCTTCGCCAGCCCCGAGCGGAGCACGGCGACGTCGTGGCCGTCCGGGTCCGTCAGGAACGCCGGGTCGATCCCTGGCGGTTCGCAGGGGTCGGCCGAACGCAGCCACACCCGGCCGCGCGAGAGCGGCTTCATGAGGAAGGCGGACACTCCGGCCTCGTACTGCCCGGGCGGCAGCTTGCCGAACAGGGGCGGGCCCGCCGTGGGCAGCAGGTGCAGGTCCCACGAACCGGCCGGGCAGCGCTCGCTCGCCGCCCTGACCAGCATCCGGCTCACATACAGCTCGCCGGCCGCCTCCTTGGCCGCCAGCGCCGCTTTCAGGGCGGCCGTGGGGGACAGCGGCAGGAACACCCCGGGCTGGTCGGAAAGGTTCGCGCCGACCCCGGGCAGGTCCACCTCGCAGCGGATGCCGTTCTCGGCCAGGTGCGCGGCCGGGCCGATGCCGCTGCGCAGCAGCACGCCCGGCGAGCCGAAGGTCCCGGCGGCCAGCACGTACGTGCCCGCCGTCAGCGTCAGCGCCGTGAGTCCGCCGCCCCCGCGCCCGTCCACGCCCCCCCGCGCGCACCTCCACGCCGTGCACGCGTCCGCCGCGCACGGTCAGCCGGTCCACCAGGGCGCCGCTGAGCACCGTCAGGTTGGGCCGGTCCCGCGTCTCGGGGTCCAGGTAGGCGAAGGCCGCGTTGCGGCGCAGGCCGTCCACGGCGTTCAGCAGCGGCTCGCCCCGACCGGGGCCGCCGTCGGCAGAGCCCATGTCCACTTCCGGGTACCCGAGTTCACGGGCCGCCGCGAGCGCGCCCGCGCTCCACGCGGACAGCTCGTCGCCGGGCGCCGTGCGCAGCCCCATCCGCTCCACCGCCCTGCGCCGGTACGGTTCCATCGCCGGGGCCGACCAGCGCTCGCCGCCCGCGCGCACCCACTCCGCGTGGTCGGCGGGCGAACCCCACGTGTTCCAGCAGCCGTTGATGCACGACGAGCCGCCCAGGACCCGGGCGCGGATGCGGTAGAACGAGGTGTGCCGCTCCCACACGTCGTCGCGGGGCAGGGCGCGCGCGTTGCGCACCTTCTCCGGCCAGTCCCGCTGTCGCGGCCCGTAGTCCGGGCCCGCCTCGACGAGACAGACCGAGCGGCCGGGGTCCTCGCTGAGCCGGGCCGCCAGCACGCAGCCCGCCACACCGCCGCCGAGGATGACGACGTCGTAGCCGGAGGGGATCGATGAGCTTGCCATGGGTGCTCCCACGAGGGGTCGTCGCCGGGTGAACGGCGGAGTGAGCGGCGGGGTGGGCGGCGGGGTAGGCGGACGGCTGCGCCGGTCGGAAGGCGGACCGGTGCGTTGCCACTGGGGCGCGACGGCCGGGAGGTGACGGACGAGGGGCGCTGCGACGGCCGGGCGGTGACGGACGAGGGGCGCTGCGACGGCCGGGCGGTGACGGACGAGGGGCGCTGCGACGGCCGGGCGGTGACGGACGAGGGGCGCTGCGGCGGCCGGGCGGTGGCGGACGACGGGTGCTGTGACCGCACGTTGGCGGACGGCGGCGCTGTGACCGCACGTTGGCGGACGGCAGGTGCTACCACCGCACGGTGCCCGCGTCCGTGCCCGCACCGCTGCCGGTGAACGCGGGCGCCAGCAGCCGCGCCCCCTCCGCCACGCCCCGCACGGTGATCCTCTCCGTGGCCGGGAGCGTGGACAGCACCTCGCTGGTGAGGCAGACGTTCGCCGGGCGGGAGGCGTAGCGCGTACGGGCCCGGGGCACCGGGACGACCAGGCCGGCCGGTGCGCCCAGCGCGCCGGCGATCACCGTGGCCCACTCGGCACGGGTGACCCGGTCGGGGCCGCCCAGGTGCAGGACCGGGGGCAGCGGGTCCGGGGTGTGCAGCAGGGCCGCCGTCACCTCGGCCACGTCGGGCAGGACCACCGGGGTCGTCCAGTGGTCGTCGGGCGCCTCGACGCGCTCGCCGCGCAGCAGCCGGTGGGCGCAGACGGCGAAGAAGTTCAGCCACTTGCCCGCGTCGGCGCCCTCGTGGCCGTAGACGAGGCTGACGCGCAGCGCGACGGCGCCGGGCGCCCCGGCCAGCAGCGCCTGTTCGGCCGCGAGCTTGGCCCGGCCGTAGGCGTTGGCCGGGCGGACGGGGGCGCTCTCGGCGTTGTGCGCCGAGGCGCCGTCGAAGACGTTGTCGGAGGAGATCAGCACGATCCGCGCGTCCCGGGCCAGGGCGGCGAAGTTCTCCGCCACCGCGACGTGCGCCGCCCGCGCCTGTGAGGGGTGCTCCTCGCACCAGGTGGCGTCGGAGGGGCCGTGCACCAGCACCACTCGGTCGGGGCGGAGGCGGGCCAGGAGCCGGGCGCAGGCCCGCGCGTCGGTGGCGTCCAGCGCCTCCCAGCGCGCCCCCGTACGACCGAGGTGCCGGGGCGGGGCGGTGGCGCGAGGCGAGCGTCACCGCCCCGCCGCCGGGGACGAGACGGCGGGCGAGCGCGGCACCGATCAGCCCGCTGCCCACCACGAGCGTGCGCGGGGCGCTCACGGCGCCCCCTGCGAGGAGGGGACGGGCGTACGGCCCGCCAGCAGCCGGCCCGCGCCGATCAGCCCGTGGTCGTCGTCGGCCACCCCCAGCGACACCATCGCGTCGACCTGCCCGGCGTCCAGGCCGAAGCAGCCGAGCCGGGTCAACTCGCCCACGAGCAGCCGCCGGTAGGGCTCGCCGACGGCCAGGGCGAAGCCGCCCATCAGGATGAACCGGCACACCCCGATCGACGTGAACACCGCCGAGATCGCCTGGGCGAGGTGGGTGAGGGTGCCGCGCAGCACCTGCGTGGCGAAGGCGTCGCCCTCGCGGACCGCACGGGCCGTGGCCCGGTTGTCGATGTCCACGGCCCGGCCGTCGCACAGCGCGGCGAGCCGGGAGCGGCCGAAGCCGGCCGGATCGGCGGCGGCGGCCCGGCGGGTGGCGGCCAGCACGCCCCGCCCCGAGGCGATCGCGCCGAGGTGGCCGCGCCCGCCGCAGTCGCAGGGCGGCGCGTCCGGGGAGACGTCGCACACCCAGTGGCCCAGCTCCCCGCCGTGGCCGTCGGCGTCGACGAGGACGTCACCGCCGCGGAACACCTTGTTGCCGATGCCCGAACTGACCGTCAGCAGGCAGAAGTCGCCCGGTTCGGTGGCGGCGTAGCGCCAGGCCGCCGCCGTCAGGTCGTTCACGACGACCGCGGGGGCGCCGGTCCGCTCGGTGAGCAGGTCACCCAGGGGCAGCGGATCGCCGCGTCTGCCCCACACCGTGGGGGCGGCCAGGACGAGGCCGCCCGCCGTGATGGGGCCGGCGAAGGCCACCCCGAGGGCGCGGGGTGCGTGTCCGCCGGTGTGTGCGCCGACCTCTCGTACGATCTGGTCCACCACCCGCCGCTGGAGCACCGGCACAGGGGCGCCGGGGTCGCGGTGCATGCCTTCGACCGGCATCCGGCGCACCCGGGACAGTACGCCCGTCGCCGGGTCGTAGGCGCCGATCCGCAGCGTCGTGCCGCCGACGTCGAGCACGGTGAACGGGCCGCTCTCACTCGTCATCTCCACCGTCCGCCCCTCCCTCCGGCCCCTGGGGCAGGACGACCTCGAAGACCAGCAGCCGCAGGTCCTGACGGTCGGAGTCGTTGCGCAGGCCGTGCTCCCCGTGCGGGTCGTTGACGACGACGTCGCCGGGGCCCACGCGGAACTCCGTGCCGTCGCGGAACATCAGCCCGCCGCCCTCGAGCACGACGTACGTCTCCCGGTCGGCGCCGTGCCGGTGCCGGCCGATCGACGTGCCCGGCGGCAGCACCGCGAGGTCGATGAACTCGGCGCCCGGCGAGCCGGGGCGGCGCGCGAAGACGCGGTGCGCGAGGATCGTGCCGACGCCGTCGTGGTCACGCTCCTTGCCGGTCAGCAGCTCCCGCAGATTGACCACGGCCTCAGGCACCGTGCCGCTCCTCTCCGCGGGCGTGAGCCGCGTCGTCCGCAGTGTCGGCGTACGTCGGCCTGTCCGAGTCCTGCGGCCCGCCCGTGCCGTCCCATCCGCCCGCGCCCCCGGGCCCGTCCGCGCCGTCCATGCCGTCCATGCCGTCCAGGCCGCCCGCGTCCTCCGCGAGCGCGCCGAGCGCGGCCACCAGCACGTCCCCCGGCACGTCCTCCAGCTCCTCCACGAAGGCGGCCTTGCCGATCCCGGTCGGCACCACCAGGTGCAGCTTGCGGCCCCGGCGCTGCCAGGAGGCCCGCAGCGCCTGTGTCATCAGCTCGGGTGTGCACGTGTCCTTGTCGAACACCGGCAGCCCGATCCGCCGCAGCAGCCGGACGATCCGGTCGCAGGTCTCCTCGTCCGCGAGGCCCAGCAGCTTCGCCACGTGCGCGGAGAGCGCCATGTCGACGGCGACGGCCTCACCGTGCCTGAGCCGGTGCTCGCCCGCGGTCTCCACGACGGGGCTGAAGGTGTGGCCGAAGTCGACGAGCCGGGCGAGGTCGTGCTCGCGCAGGTTCGGGCACAGCTCCTCCATCATCAGCCGCATCGACGTGCGCAGGACGTACTCCTCCAGCTCGCCGTGCGGACGGTCCGCGCCGTCCTGCCCGGCGGACCGGCGGAACACGTCCGGGTGCCGTTCCAGCGCCCGGAACAGATCCTCGTCGAGGATCACGGCCATCTTCACGATCTCCGCCAGACCGCAGCGGATCTCCCTCGGCGGCAGCGTCGCGAGGAAGGCGGGATCGTTCAGCGAGGCGTGCGCGGGGTGGTAGGCGCCGAACATGTTCTTCGTGTGCAGGGCGTTGACACCCGTCTTGACGCCGACACCCACGTCGACCTGGCCGACGAGGGTGGTGTTGACCTTGATGTAGCGGATCCCCCGCGCGTAGATGGACGCGGCGAAACCCACGACGTCCGCGACGATGCCGCCGCCGACCGCGAGCATCACACCGTCGAGGCCGTCCGCCTTGGCGACGGCGCACACGTGCTCCACGGAGGCGAGCGTCTTGCGGTGCTCGCCGGTGGGTATGACGTGCAGGCTCCACTGCCCCGGCCGCACATGGCGGTCCAGGTAGGCGCGTATCCGGGCGCCGTAGAGCCGGTCGACGGCCGGGCTGACGTAGGCCACCACACGGCGGCCGTCCAGGGCCGCGGCGAGCAGGGTGTTGTCCGCGTCGAGCACTCCGGCGGCGAGGTCGACCCGGTAGCGGGTGCCGTCCGGTGCCCTCAGGTCGAAGCCGCCGGCGTCCTCGCGGACCCCCGCGAGCGGCTGGCCGACCCGCTCAAGAACCTGGCCTGACATCTGTCTCCTCAGTCTTCCTCGGTCTTTTCACACGTTTCAGGGTTGTCGCATGTTTCACGGGCCTCGGAGGCTTCACACGTCTCCCCGTCACCCCGCCGCAGGCCCGCGAACACCCGGGCCAGAGCCGGTACGAGAGGCAGGCCGGGAAGCTCCTCCAGGGGGACGGGGCGGCCCCGGCCGTCGCTGACGGGTAGCCGCCAGTTGGGGTGCACCGACGACGTGCCGGGGATGTTCTGCGGTCTCAGGTCGCCGGTGGCGTCCGGCAGCCACACGCCGAGCAGACGCGCCGGGGTGCGGCGCAGGAAGCGGTGGAGCGCGACGACGTCGCCCTCCGGGTCGGGCAGCAGCCCCACCCGCTCCAGCTCCGCCAGCCAGCCGTCGCGCTCGGTGGCCGCCTCGGCCTTCTCCTCCGCCTCCGGGCGGGTCAGCAGGCCGAGCCGTGACCGTAGTTCGACGTGCTCGCCGCTGAGCCAGGCGGCCGTCGTGGGCAGGTCGTGCGTGGTGAGCGTGGCCAGACAGTCCGCGCGCCACCGCTCGGGCGGCAGCGGCCCGTGCCGTCCCTCGGAACCCCCGAGGTACTCGAACCGCTGCACGGACGTGCCGAGGATGCCGCGCGCGTGCAGGAACTCCCGTACGCCCGCCTCCACGGTGCCCAGGTCCTCGCCGATCACCGACGCCCCGGCCCGGTGCGCCTCCAGCATGACCGTGCCGAGCATCGCGTCCGCGTCGTAGCGGACGTACGTGCCCTCCGACGGCGGGCGGCCCTCCGGCACCCACCACAGCCGGAACAGGCCCATCACGTGGTCGATGCGCAGGGCGCCCGCGTGCCGCAGGCCCGCGCGCAGCAAACGGGCCGCGGGCAGGCAGCCGGTGGCCGCGAGCGAGTCGGGGCGCCATGGCGGCTGCCCCCAGTCCTGGCCGTGCGGGTTGAAGTCGTCCGGCGGCGCGCCGATACTCATCCCGGCGGCCAGGCAGTCCGCCAGCGCCCAGGTGTCGGCACCCTCGGGCGCCACCCCGACCGCCAGGTCGTGGATCAGGCCGATGCCCATGCCCGCGCCGGTCGCCGCCGCCTGCGCGGCGCCGAGTTGTTCGTCCGTGATCCAGGCCAGCCAGCGGTGGAAGCCGACCTCGCCGGCCAGTTCCTCGCGGGCGCGGGCCACGGCCGGCGAGCGCGGGTCGCGCAGCTCGGCCGGCCAGGACCGCCAGGCGCCGCCGTGCATCCCGGCCAGCGCGCACCAGGTGGCGAAGTCCGTCAGATCGCGGCCCTCGCGCGCGGTGAACGCGGCGAACTCGGCGGCCCGTCCGGGAGCCAGGGGCACCTCGTGCACCGCGCGCAGCGCCTCGTGCTTGAGCGCGCGTACGGCCTCCCGGTCGATGAGCGCGGTACCGCGCAGGACGGCCTCGTTCAGGGTGCGGGCCCGTCCGGCGCAGCGGTCGGCGCGGCGGCGGGCCTCGCCGGTGAGGTAGGCGTACTCCGGTACCGCCTCGACCCGCACGTGCATCGGGTCGGGGAAGCGGCGGGTGCCGGGCCGGTACGGCGACGGGTCGGGCAGCGGTCCGGGCTCGGCGGCGTGCAGCGGGCCGAGCTGGACGAAGTCCGCGCCCAGGGTCCGCCCCGACCAGGACGCCAGTTCCGCCAGGTCGCCGAGGTCGCCCATGCCCCATGAGCGGCGCGAGAGCACCGAGTACAACTGGACGAGGAACCCCCAGTTGCGGCCCTCGGGCACGGGCAGCCGCTCCGGGACGACCAGCAGCGGCGCCGACTCGGCGCGTCCGGCCGCGGTGACGCGCAGGGTGTGCCGGCCGACGGGCAGCGGGCCGGACAGGGCGGCCGTTGCGCCGCCGCCCTCCAGCTCCACCTCGGCCACCGCGCCGTCGGGCAGGGCGGGCCGTGGCGCGCCGGCGCCGCGCAGGACGACGCAGGCGGGCAGCAGCCGGGCCGCGACGCGCGCCCGGTGGGCGGCCAGCGCGGTCCGGGCCGCCGTGTCAGTCGTGGCGTCCACCCCGCACGCGCCGAGCACGGCCACCAGCGTGTCCGGGGACACGGCGACCCGGTGGCCCCGGTCGGTGGTGTAGGCGGTGGAGATGCCGTGGGTGCGCGCGAGTTCGCGCAGGGCGTCGCTCATGCCTCACGCTCCGCCGCCGGCCGGTACCGCTCGCCGGCCGCGTGGGCCGCGCCTGCGACGCCGGTCACGGTGGCCGCGCCGGTCGCGCTCGCGGGGCCGGCGACGCGGGTGAGGTCTGTCATGCCGGCCCCGCTCGCCGCGGTGGTCAGGTCTGCCACGCTCGCCGGGCGGGTCACGTCTGTCACGGCGGCCGGGGTGGTCGCGCGGTCCGGGGTGGCCGTGTCTGTCGTGCCGGTCGCGCTCGCCGGGACGGTCACGTCTGTCACGCCGGCCGGGGTGGCCGGGGTGGCCGCGTCTGTCACGCTCGCCGGGACGGTCGTGCCTGTCACGGCGGCCGGGACGGTCGTGCCTGCCGCGCTCGGCGGGCTCTTCCGGTCTGCCACGCCCGCCACGCCCGGCACGCCGAAGAGGCGTTCCAGGACCACGGCGACGCCGTCCTCGTCGTTGCCCGGCGCGATCTCGTCGGCCATCGCCCGCAGCGCCGGATGGGCGTTGCCCACGGCCACCCCGTGCCCGGCCCAGGCCAGCAGCGGGATGTCGTTGGGCATGTCGCCGAAGGCGATCGTATCGGCCGCCTCGAACCCCAGCAGCTCAGCCGCCCGCGCCACCCCGGCCCCCTTGGTGGTGCCCGGCGGCAGCACCTCCACCATGCCACGCACCGAGTGCACCACCGTGACCTCGTCCCCGCACAACCGCCGTGCCTCGGACTCCAGTTCGTCCTCCGGTACGTCCGGGTGGTGCAGGACCAGCTTGTCGATCGGGCCGCTCCACAGCAGCTCACGGTCGGCGGTCACGTCCCAGCCGTGCCGGACCCGCTCGCCGAACCGCGGGGTCACCTTGAACCGGCTCTCCGGAGGTGCCGTCACCACCCCCAGCTCCAGCGGTCCGAGCACGACCTCCACCCGCTCGACCACGCTGCGCGCCAGGTCAAGGTCGAGCGAGGCCGAGGTCAGCAGCCGGTCGGCGCCGGCGTCGTAGAGCTGCGCGCCCTGTCCGCACACGGCGAGTCCACGGTAGCCGAGCGCGGCCAGGTACTGCTTGCAGGCCGTGGCGGGCCTGCCGGTGACCACCAGGTGCCGCGCCTCCGCCTCCCGCACGCGCGCCAGGGCGCGCAACGTGCGCCCGGACACGGTGAGGTCGTCGCGCAGCAGCGTGCCGTCGAGATCGGTGGCCACCAGCCGGAACGGCGGCCGCGACCGCCGCGCAGGGCGCCCGGCGCGGGCGGTTGCCTGGACGGTGTCCTCCGGGCCGAAGGCGGGTGAGGGATCCTCGACGATGCCGCCCCGGCGTCCGGCCTGAACGGTGCCCTCCGGACGTCCTGCCTGGGCGATGTCCTCCGGGCGGAGGGCGGACACGGGCCCCTTGGCGGTGTCCTCTGGGATGCCGGCGGCCGCGGGCCCCTCGACGGTGCCCCCCGGGCGTCCGGCCTGGGTGGTCGCCTCCACGGTGTCTCCCGGGCCTGCGCCCAGGTCCCGCACCTCGACCGTGTCCCAGGTGACCCGGCCGGAGGCGAGGGTGAGCATGACGAGCAGGTGCCTGCCGACGGGCGGTCCGTCCAGGGTGCCCCGGAAGACACCCTCCCCGGCCGGGGTCAGCGGGGCCAGGACGACGCCGCTGCCCGTGGGCACGGCCTCGTCGGAGGCGGCCGCCTCGGCGCGGGACTCCAGCTCCGAGACGCGGGCCGCGCCGGTGACCGCCACGTCCACGTGGCGCGCCCCCGGGTGGGTGTACGCGACGTGCCAGCGGCCCGCCGCGTCCTGCCGCGTCCGGCACCGTCCCCGCAGCCGCGCCGACCAGTCCGCACGGCCCGCTGCCGACGCGACCCGCGCACACCGGGCGAAGTCCGCCCGCGCGTACGCGGCTTCGAACAACCGCTCGTACGCCGCCTCGTCGAGCGGTGCACACCGCCCGTACGCGTCCACGTCACCCAGCGCCGCCGCCGACCCGGCCACCAGCGCCCGGTGCTCGGTCCAGGCGGCCGGGGGCAGCGCGTCGAACCAGCCGTACCGTACGGCGTCCTCGACCGGGTAGGGCCTGCTCAGGCCGCGCAGCAGGTCCGCGAAGGCCGCCAGCCGCAGGTCGGCGCTGTGCCGCCAGGTGAAGGACCGGGCGGTGGCGCGGGCCCGCTCCGACAGCCGGGCGTAGGCGTCGGGGTCCGTGCGCCACAGCGCGGCGGCCTCGCGTATGCGCGCGGTGAGCGCGCCGGCCAGCGCGGGGTCGTCGTCCCGGAAGGAGCCCGGCAGCGCGAACCCCGTCGACGCGGGGTCCCCGGGCGGCAGGGCGTGCCCGAAGTGGGCGGTGACGGTCTGCGCGGTCGCCAGGGGCACCGCGCCGCACGCCATCGCCTCGGCCTGGGCGATGAGGAACCCGTCGAGTTCGTACTTCGAGGGGAACACGCAGAAGTCCGCGCACGCGGCCTGCTCGAACAGGGTGTCCTCGCCGGCCAGCCGCCACTCCAGGTGGACCCGGCCCGGATACCGGTCGGCGACACTCTGGAAGTGGGAGTTGGCCGGTGCCGGTGCCGTCGCCCCGCCCCCGCCGGTGGCGAACCGCAGGACGAAGCTGACCTCGGGGTCGGCCGCGAGCACGTCCTCGACCGCGCGCATCAGCTCCAACTGGCCCTTGTGGTGCACCGCGTAACGGGCGGCGTGGTAGAAGACCGGGCGGGCCGGGTCGAGTCCGAGCGAGCGCAGCACCGAAGCCCGGTCGACGGCCCGCGGATCGCGAGCCAGCCAGCTGTCGGCCGTCCCGCAGCCGCCCATCAGCAGCTTGTCCGCCCGCTCGCGCAGCATCCGCGCGAGCGGCAGCGTCGCGAAGAAGCTCTCGAAAGGGGTGTCGCGGAAGGTGGCGCAGTGGTCGCGCTGACCCGGCGAGACGAAGTCGACGAGATCGGCGTGGGCCACGATCAGCGGCAGGAAGGAGACGTGGTCGGGGCCGTACTCGACGTGCATGCGGGTCCCGGCCAGGGCCCGCGCCATGGTCGCGGTCGGACCGTCCTCGGCGGGCGGCCGCCCGTCCAGCGCGTCCAGGTCCGCGTCCGCGCCGAACAGGGCGAGCAGCCGCTCCACCTGCGGCCGGTACACCTTCTGCGTGACCGGCGCGTTCGCCGCGACCGTGCTCACGGTCCGCAGGTCCGGGTCACCGGCGAACACCGGCGGCAGCAGGTAGTGGTAGTACGGCTCGAAACCGTGCACCACCGCCGGGCCGCCGCCGAGGTGGCGCCGGACGAAGTGGGCCCCGGCCACCTGGAAGACCAGCGGCTTGAAGTGGGCCAGGTCCCGGCCCTCGGTGCCCGGCGGCGGGTACAGCCGGTCGGGCAGCAGGTCCAGGAAGTCGTCGGACAGGAAATAGACGTCCACCCCCTCCAGCCGCAGCCGGTGGGCGCGTGTGGTCAGCTCCAGGGTGATCTCGGACGGGTGGTCCGGCCACACCTTGGGGTCCAGGACGAGCGGCACCCGGTGCTCGTGGACGTAGCCGGTCTCCTCGATCGCGTGGTCGCGGCGCAGCGCGCCGAGCAGCCCGTGGGCGGGCGTGACGACGGAGACCCGGTGGCCGCGCGCGGCGTACTCGCGCGAGAGGTTCCACACCAGCGGCGAAAGCCCGCCGCGCATGAGGCGGTTGTCGAACCCGCCGCACTCGAAGGAGAAGTGGATGATGTGCATCGCGTCGGCGCGCGCTCCCGGCCCGTGCGTCGCGTGGCCGGGTGTTGGTGCCCCGTGGGCCGCGTGGCCGGGTGTTGGTGCCCCGTGCGTCCCGTGCGTCCCGTGGGCCGCGTGGCCGGGTGTCGGTGCTCCGTGAGCCGCGCCGTCGTCTGTCTGTGTCCCGTGCATACGTGCCCGCCTCACCGGAGTGCCGCGGCCGCGCGCGCGCCCGCCGCGCGCAGCCCGGGAAGGTCGATGAACTCGGTGTGGGTGCCCACGCTGCCGCACACGAACGCCCCGGCCACCGAACCCGCCAGCACGCACTCCTCCCACTCGCGCCCCTCGAAGAGGCTGTGCAGGAACGCGGTGACGAACGCGTCACCGGCACCGTTGGTGTCCACGACCGGCCGCTCCGGACGCACGGCGGAAAAGTGCCGCACCCGGTCCTCGCCGCGCACCAGCAGATGGCATCCGTCGGCGCCGTCCGTGGCGACCACGAACCGCGCCCGGCCCTCCTCCACGACCGAGCGCAGCACCGCCTCCAGCCGGTCGTGGATCGCCGCCGCGCTCAGGAAGACGTAGTCGGAGGCGAGGGCGTACGCGCGGTGGTGCGGATTGCGCCCGTCCCAGTCGTGCAGGTCCGTCGAACTGGTCACGCCCAGGCGGTGGATGTCCTCGTACATGTCCTGGTTGTGGCCGGTGATCGACAGGTGGACGTGGGCCGAGCGCTCCAGGAAGGGCAGGTAGAAGTCGCGCGGCAGCCTCAGGTCGGCGGGGTGCCGGCCGTCGTAGAAGGAGAACCGCCGCCCCTGCGGGTCGACGAGGTTGGCCGCGCGCGGGGTGCCGTGCGGGGAGACGACGTGAGCGAAGTCCAGGCCGTGGCGCGCGTAGTGGTCGAGCACCATGCGGCCCTGCGGGTCGTCCCCGAGGAAGTCGATGAACTTCGTCCGCAGGCCCAAGGTGTGCCAGCCCAGCGCAACGCCGTTGCCGGTGTGCCCCACGTAGTCCACCAGCGGTTCCACGAACACCGAGTCGCCCGGCGGCACCCGAAGTTCGTCGACGCGCACGATGGTGTCCACGCCCACACCACCGACCACCAGCACGTCGTAGTCGCTCGAAACCGTATGCCGCTCACCCGCGGCCCGCTCGGAGACGGTCATGCCCTCACTCCTTCGGTGACTTGCTGGACGTGTCCGTCCTCTAGGACGACCGCCCCGTCGATGTCCGCGCCCGGCGCCACCACGGCACCGGGCAGCACCACGCTGCGCCGCACCCGCGCCCCGGCGCCGATCCGCACGCCCGGGAACAGCACGCTGTCCTCCACCAGACCGGCGTTGACCAGGTCGGCCGGGATCAGCGAGGCGCGCACGCCCGGGGCGGCGGCCACCCACTGGCGCGCGGTGCCCGGCCGCAGGGTGAGCGGCATGTCGGCTACCGGGAGCGGCGCGCGCGGGCCGGCGGCCAGCGCCAGGTGCGCGCGGTGGTAGCGCTCCACGGTGCCGATGTCCTCCCAGTGGCCGCGCACCTCGTGCCCGCGGATGTGCTCCCCTGCCGCGAGCATCGCGGGGATCACGTCACGGCTGATGTCGTGCTGCCAGCCGCTCCCGTCCAGCGCGGTCAGGTATCGGCGCAGCACGGCCGCGTCGAACACGCAGAACGCCGCGAAGACCAGGTCGGAGGTGGGGTTCTCCGGCTTCTCCACGAACTCGGTGAGCCGGCCGCTGCCGTCGAAACCGACCATGCCGAACAGGTGCACCCAGCGCGGGTCGATGCGCTGGTAGGCGACGGTCAGCGCGGCGCCAGAAGCGCGGTGCGCGGCGACCAGCGGCCCGTAGTCGTAGCGGTAGACGTGGTCGGCGTGCAGCACCAGGACGTCTTCGGTGCCCTCGGTGAAGACGTACTCCGCCTTGCGGATCAGGGCGTCGGCGGTGCCCCGCTCCAGCGGCCAGGTACGCGAGGGCAGTTCACGGGGGAGACCCGCGGGGACGGCCCGGTAGGCGCTGTCGTACGGCCCGAAGTGCACCCGGAAGCCCGGCCGGGCGTTCCACACCCGGTGCAGGTCGTCCATCAGCAGCCGCTCCTCGTACTGCGACAGCAGCAGCACCTCCGGCAGGCCCGAGGCGCGGGCGTTGGCCAGGCTGAAGTCGATGAGCCGGCAGGCGCCGCCGAAGGGGACCAGCGGCTTGAGCCGTCCGGTGCCCAGCGGTCCCATGCGCCGGCCCTCGCCGCCGGCCAGCAGCACCGCGCGCACGCCCCGCAGACCGCTTCCGCGCGGATCATCGCTCCGTGGCTCAGTCATGTCGCACCTCGTCCCAGGTGACGCGGCCGGAGGAGAGGGTGAGCAGGAGCTGGGCGCCCTCTGGCGGTGCCTCGCCCGCGAAGACACCCGGCTCCGTGCGTTCCAGGGTGGTCACCTCGGGCAGGGCTCTGGCCGAGCCCGGCCGCGCGCTGACGACTTCCACCCGTTCGGCGTGCGGCAGCCGGTACTCCAGACGGGTGCCGCTCACCCGGTGGCGCTCGCGCAGCGCGGTCACCTCCGCGGGCGGTACGGCGCCGGGCACGCGGGCGAGGACCCGTTCGCAGGCGGGGAAGTCGGCCCGCAGCCAGGCGGCGCGGAAGATCCGGCGGGCGGCGTCCGCGTCGAGCGGGGCGTGGCGCTCGTAGGCGTCGAGGTCACCGTGGTCCACGGCGGCGTCGGCGGCGGCCCGGGGGTCGTACGGCAGGTCGTCGGTGGATGCGTCACCGGTGGGTGTGTCACCGGTGGGTGCGTCACCGGTGTGTACGTCGTCGGGCAGCAGGTCGAACCAGCCGTGCCGCAGGGCCAGTTCGGGGGCCAGGACCGGTGGGCGGCCCTCCCACAAGCCGGTGAACGCCTCCAGGTGCAGGTCGGCGCAGTGGTCCCAGGTGAAGACCCGGGCCACAGCCGCGGCCCGACGCGACAACTCCTCGTAGCGGTCTGGCTGTTGGGACCACAGCGCCGCCGCCTGCCGGATGCGGTCCGCGAGCGCCGCGACCAGCAGGTCGTCGTCCTCCGCGAAGGACCGGTTCACCGCGAAGCCGGTGGCGGTGCCGGGGCCGTCCGCGTGCCGGAAGTGCTCCATGCCGCGCTGGTCGGTGGCGATGGGCACCGCCCCCGCGACCATGGCCTCGCCCTGCGCGATGAGGAAGGTGTCCATCTCGAACTTGGACGGGAAGAGCGCGAAGTCCGAGGCGGCGGCGTACGCGAACACCCGCTCCTCCGGCACCCGCTCCCACTCCAGGTGCAGCCGGCCCGCGTGGCGGGCGGCCACCTCGTGGAAGTACGGGTCGTCGATGCCGGCGCCGGAGATGCAGCGGACGACGAAGTTGGCCGCCAGACCCTCGCCCAGCACCCGGTCCACGGCCCGCACCAGCTCCACCTGGCCCTTGTGGTGGACGGCGTAGCGGGCGTTGTGGAAGAACGTGGGCAGTTCCGGGTCGAGGCCCAGGCCGCCGAGCACCTCGGCCCGGTCGACGTCCGCCGGGTCCCACGACAGCCACTGGTCGGAGATGGCGCAGCCGCCGACGAACATCTTGTGCGCGTTGCGCCGCACCACGTCGGCGATGGGCAGCCGCCGGAACAGCCGCTCGAACGGGGTGTCCCGGAAGGAGGCGTAGAAGTCGAGCTGGCCGGGGGAGAGGAAGTCGATCAGGTCGGCGTGCTCGGCGGTCAGCTCGTAGAGCGCCACGTGGTCCTGCGGGTAGGTGTAGTGCAGATGCGTGAGCTGCTGGTACTGGACGACGGCCGCGGGCACGTCGGGCTCGGGGTCCGGTCCCGGCAGCTTCACGTCCACACCGAGCAGGTCGAACAGGCGCTGCACCTCGGGCGCGTACACCTTCTTCGCGATCGGCATGTTGCTCTGCACGTTGCTGACGACCAGCTTGGTCGGGTCCGCGCGCAGGGCGGCCGGCAGCAGGTGGTGGTAGTACGGCTCGTGCGCGTGCACGATCGCGCGTTCCTCGCCGAACCAGGTGCGCAGGAACCGCACGCAGTCGACCTGGAACACCAGCGGCTTGAAGAAGACCAGGTCCCGTCCCTTGGCGGAGTAGGGCGGGTAGAAGGTGTCCGGCAGCCGGTCCAGGTACTCGTTGGACAGGAAGTACAGGTCCACGCCGTCCAGCCGGATGCGGTGCGCGGTGGTGCGCAGCGCAAGCCGCACCTCGGACGGGAAGTCCTGCCACACCCTGGCGTCGAGCGCCACCGGCAGGGTGTACGAGTCGGCGTAGGGCAGGTCCTCCACGTCGTAGGCGGCGGCGCAGGTCGTCGAGGCGGCCGTGCGCGGGCGTGACGATGGAGACCCGGTGGCCGCGTGCGGCGATGGTCCTGGACAGGTTCCACAGGTAGACGGAGGTGCCGCCTTGCAGGAAGGTGTGGTCGAAGCCGCAGCACTCGAAGTACGTCTCGATGACGTGCATCCGGGGCGCGGGGGAGGTGCGGGGCGGCCGGGGCGCGTTCACGTCGGTCATGTCCTCGCGGGGGTCGTCGGGGCGGGGTGCGCGGGGGAGGTGTCCCCCGCCTGCGCGAGCGCGTGGCGCAGGTCGATCGCGGCGTGGTAAGGGCGGGCGTGGTCGTGGTTGTAGCCCAGCTCGTGCAGCAGGCGCCGCAGGTACAGCAGGCGGCGCAGCGGGCCGTCGGGGGCGGGGCCCAGCAGCAGGCGCAGCACGTGTGCGCGCCAGGTGTCGGCGGTGCGGAAGACGGTGTCGACCACCGCCTGCCGTGCGGGTCCCAGGTCGCGGGGGCGGTCCCCGCCGGTGTGCGCGGAGGTCTCCAGAGAGGCGTACATGGTCAGCGTCGCGTCGATGCCGAGGCGCCGGGCGCTCTCGAAGGCGGCCTCGTCGGCCGCGAAGTACTCCAGGGCGCGCTGGACGGCGACGAGGTCCTGGAGGGGCGACTGGGCGGCGTAGGCGGGGTCGTCCGGCGACACGGCGGGCGTGGACAGGTCGATGACGCTCATCCGCCAGGGGGCGCCGTCCGTGTCCTGCTCGCCGCACAGCAGGTGGGACAGGTGCAGGTCGCCGTGGCAGGGACCGGCGCCCGGGGCCGTGTCCCGCCCGGCGCACGCCTCCCGCAGCGCGGCCGCTTCGCCCTCCAGGGCGGCGAAGGCGGCGCGGCGCGCGGCGGGCGGCAGC
>NZ_JBHJUW010000094.1:0-34759 GCF_042268205.1 Streptomyces sp. NPDC056160 | reverse complement strand
GACCCCGGCGCCCGCGCGCCGCCCGCCCTCTTTCCCGTCCCCTCGCACCACCCCCGCATTGAGGAGTCCCCGTGGCCATCTCGGTCTTCGACCTGTTCTCGATCGGCATCGGCCCGTCCAGCTCCCACACGGTCGGCCCGATGCGCGCGGCACGCATGTTCGCCCGCCGGCTGCGCAGCGAGGGTGTGCTGGAGCGGACCGCGTCGCTGCGCGCGGAGCTGTACGGCTCCCTCGGCGCGACCGGCCACGGCCACGGCACACCGAAGGCGGTGCTGCTGGGCCTGGAGGGCGACTCGCCGCGCACGGTGGACGTGGAGACGGCGGACGAGCGGGTGGAGCGGATCAAGGCCGCCGGCCGCCTGAACCTGCTCGGCGAGCACGGGATCGCGTTCTCCTTCGACGACGACATGGTCCTGCACCGCAGGAAGGCCCTCCCCTACCACGCCAACGGCATGGCCCTGTGGGCGTACGACGCCTCGGGCGCCGAGCTGCTCACCAAGACGTACTACTCGGTGGGCGGCGGCTTCGTCGTCGACGAGGACGCGGTGGGCGCGGACCGCATCAAGCTGGACGACACGGTGCTGAAGTACCCCTTCCGCACGGGCGACGAACTGCTGCGCCTGACCCGGGAGACCGGCCTGTCGATCTCCGCGCTGATGCTGGAGAACGAGCGGGCCTGGCGCTCCGAGGAGGAGATCCGCGAGGGCCTGCTGGAGATCTGGCGGGTGATGCAGGCGTGCGTGACGCGCGGCATGAACCGTGAGGGCATACTGCCCGGCGGCCTCAAGGTGCGCCGCCGCGCGGCGGTCACCGCGCGCCAGCTGCGCGCGGAGGGCGACGCCGCCGCCCGTGCCATGGAGTGGATCACGCTGTACGCGATGGCCGTGAACGAGGAGAACGCGGCCGGCGGCCGGGTGGTCACCGCTCCGACGAACGGCGCGGCCGGCATCATCCCCGCCGTCCTGCACTACTACCTCAACTTCGTGCCCGGCGCGGACGAGGAGGGCGTGGTCCGCTTCCTGCTGGCGGCCGGCGCCATCGGCATGCTGTTCAAGGAGAACGCCTCCATCTCCGGCGCCGAGGTCGGCTGCCAGGGCGAGGTCGGCTCGGCCTGCTCGATGGCGGCCGGGGCGCTCGCCGAGGTGATGGGCGGCACGCCCGAACAGGTCGAGAACGCCGCCGAGATCGGCATGGAGCACAACCTCGGCCTGACCTGCGACCCCGTCGGCGGTCTCGTCCAGATCCCGTGCATCGAACGCAACGGCATGGCCGCCGTCAAGGCCGTCACCGCCGCCCGCATGGCCCTGCGCGGCGACGGCTCCCACAAGGTGTCCCTGGACAAGGTCATCAAGACCATGAAGGACACCGGCGCGGACATGTCGGTGAAGTACAAGGAGACGGCGCGCGGCGGGCTCGCGGTGAACATCATCGAGTGCTGACCGGCCGGCGCCGCACCGCCGTGCGGCCCGGCGTGCGCGCCGTGCGCTCCGGCCTGGGCTGATGTTCGAACACCCTGGAGGGATCGAACGTACCGAAGTGGGGCAGAACTCAAGCGACGACTCCTCCCCCCACGGTTCCCCCAGGGAGTTTGCATGCTGCACGGCATCGACGTGAGCGCGTACCAGTCCGCCACCTACGGCACGGACGGCCTCTCCTTCGTCTTCATCAAGGCGACGGAGGGCCGTTCGTACGTCAACTCCAGGCTCGCCGCCCAGGCCAAGCACGGCCGCGACGCCCATCTGGTCGTCGGCTTCTACCACTTCCTGTGGCCCGGCAACATCACGGCCCAGGCCGAGTACTTCCTCTCCCACGCCCCCGAGAAGCGGGGCGACGTCCTCGCCGTCGACTGGGAGACCACCGGCGAGGGCACCCACGCCTCCAACGCGGAGAAGGACTCCTTCATCCGCAAGGTGAAGCAACTACGGCCGCACAACAGGGTGTTGCTCTACACCAACCGGCACTTCTGGCTGAGCGTCGACACCACCTCCTACGCCGGGGACGGCCTGTGGATCGCCGACTACGTCTCCGCCGGCCACCCCCGCATCAAGGCCAAGTGGCGTTTCCACCAGTACACCGACAGCCCCCACGACACGAACGTGGCGAACTTCTCCAGTGCGGCGGCGCTGCGGGAGTGGGCGGGCGCGTAGGACCCCGGGGCGGACGCGGGGCGGTTCCGCGGCCGGTCAGGCCCGGAAGTCCGCCGGGCGCTCGGGGGAGGCCTCCGCCAGGGCCCTGGTGACGGCGTCGACGCCCTCCTGCAGCCCGTAGACCGGGGTGCCGGGCTGCTGGCGCCAGGAGTCGTCGATGGTGCCGGAGTCCACCGTGTCGAAGCCCAGTTCCTCGATCAGCGCCCGTACCTTCGCCTTGGCCGCCGCGTCGTCACCGGCGACCGGCAGCGCGAGGCGGCCGGGGTCGCCGGCCGGGCGGGGGCGGTCCAGGAGGTCCTGGGCGTAGGTGCCGTTGAACGCCTTGACCACGGGGTGGCCCAGGTGCCGCGAGGTCCAGCGGCTCTCGGTGAGGCCCTCGTCCTCGATCACCGCGATCCGGCCGTCCCGCTGGGGGTAGTAGTTGCCGGTGTCGATCACGACCGCGCCGTCCGCCGCCCCCGCCAGCAGGTCGGACGGCAGGTCCGGGACCGCCTTGAGCGGGACGGTGACCACGACGACCTCGGCGCCGCGCGCCGCTTCCTCCACCCGCACGGCGGTCGCACCGGTCTCCTCGGCCAGCGCGGTCAGGGTCTGCGGGCCGCGCGAGTTCGCGACGGAGACCTCGTGCCCGAGGGCGGTGAGCCGCCGCGTCAGGTTGCCGCCGATGTTGCCCGCCCCGATGATGCCGATCTTCATCTCAGTTCGCCTCGCTCTTCCGGAGGTCCGGAGGTCGGTACCGGTGTCGTGTCCTTGCCGTACAGCATGTGCAAGGCACCACCAACCCCGGCCGGGAGCGGGCTATTCCGGGCGTGGGCCGGACGGGTCACCGGGGCCGGTGGGGCGGGGCGGCCCCCGAGGGGCCGTCGGGGCCGCGCGGGCCCGGCGCCGGGCGTACCGCGGGCCGTGTGACAGGTGCGGAGAAGGGGCGCCCCACAGCCGGCGGGGGGCCCCGCGGGGGGGGGGCCCCCCCCCGCCGGGGAGGTGCCGGCCCCCGGGCGTCGCTACGGGCGGGGTCAGTGGCAGTTGACCCACTCGTTGGACTTCTCGTACCAGTGCGTGTCACCGGTTCCCTTGGCGCCCCTCTTGATCACGCCGTGGGACCCGCGCTGCTTCTTCTCGCTGGACCACCTGTAGTCGCACTTCTGGCCGTGGTTGTACCAGGACTTGAAGTTCTGGAAGACCGAGAACTTGGTCAGGTCGTCGTTCTTCCCGGCGACCTTCTGCATGTGGCCGGTGTAGTTCTTCCCGGCCCAGACGCAGAAGTAGCCCGACGGACAGCTCGACGCGGCCTGCGGGGTGGCCACCGCCGCTTCGGCGGCGCCCGCGCTTCCGGCCAGCAGTCCGCCGGTGAGCGCGATTCCGCCGGCCAGGGCGGCGAACTTCCTCGTCATGTACATCGCGGTTCCCCCTTCGAGTCGTGGGTGGGCCGACCGCACCGGCCGGCTCGCCATCGAGACTGCGGGACGGGGAGCGGGGGCCGCCACCGTCGCCGGGGAAGTGACGTCACGACGGGACGTCCCACTCGCTGACCTGCTGGGACGTGGCCAGATGAGTCGGTGGGGCGGGACGCACGCGGCCCGGACCGGGTGGCCGATTCGTTACACGTGCGCGCGCCGCGGCCCGGTACGGGCCGACGCCGCTGGGGCAGAATGCGGAGGAGTCCGGGACCAGGGACCGCGAACGCGAATGGGGGAACATGTCGCGTTGGAAAGAGCTGCCCGCCGAACTGAACCCGCGAATCCGCCAGTTGGTGATCCGCATGCGCCGCCTCAAGGACCGCAGCGGGCTGAGCACGCGCCAGTTGGCGGCGAAGACGGGCTACAGCACGAAGTCGTGGGAACGCTATCTGAGCGGCAGGTCGCTGCCGCCCCGGGAGGCCGTCGAGGCGCTGGCCAGGATCGGCGACGACGACCCGACCCCGCTGCTGGCGCTGCACGAGGTGGCCGCCGACGCCTGGGAAGACGGCAGGGGGGCCGGGCCCGTACCCGAAAGCGGCACCGCCGCGGCGTCCGGGACCGCCTCGCAGGGCACGGACGGGAGCGGGACCGGGAAGCGGCCCGCCGGGCGTGCGCTGCCGGCTGCGGTCGTGGCGGGGGTGGTGACCCTGGCCCTGGCCGTCGCCTCCGTGGTCCTCGTCGTCGTGCGGTACTCGGACGGCACCGACCGGACGGCGGCCCACCCCGGCCCCTCCTCCGCGCCGGCCATCGCGTCACCCGCACCTTCGAGGCCCACGTACACCTGCCGCTACCAGTGGATCGACGGCCACTGGTACGCGGGCAACAGCCGTGCCCAGGACGTCATCCTGACCAACGGCCTGGCCGGCCCGGACATCGCCGAGGCGCAGTGCCTGCTGCGCCGGGCGGGCCTGGCGCCCGGGGACGTCGACGGGATCTACGGTCCGAAGACGGAGAACGCCGTCAGACGCCTGCAGAAGCGGGCCGGCCTGGTCGTGGACGGGATCATCGGGCCGCACACCTGGAAGGCCCTGCGGCGATGACGGCGCCGACACCACCGCCCCGGCCCGCACCGCCGGCCCGGGCCACGCCGGCGGCCCCGTCACCGGAACACGCACGGCTGACCGCCGTGCTGCGGGACCTGAAACAGCGCACCGGCCTGAGCCTGGCGGCGCTGGCGCGGCAGACCACGTACAGCAAGTCCTCCTGGGAGCGATACCTGAACGGCAAGGCACTGCCGCCGCGCCAGGCCGTGGTGGACCTGTGCCGGCTCGCCCGCGAGCCGCAGGGACGCTGTCTCGCCCTGTGGGACATCGCGGAGTCGCAGTGGAGCGGACGCGCGGCGGAAGCACCCGCGAAGACCGCCGGCTCCGCCTCGTCCGGGCCGCGTCCGCCGTCGCCGCCGGACGGGACCGGGCGGGCCGGGAAGAAGAGCGTGGCGCTGGTGGTCCTCGCGTCGGTGTGTGCCGTGGCCGTCGGGAGCGTGGCGGCGGTCCTCTTCCTGCTTCCGCGCCGCGAGTTCCCGCCCCGTTCGTCGCTGTCCGCGTCGCCGCCCGCCGTCGGCCCCCGCTGCCGTGCGGCCGGCTGCGAGGGGAAGGACCCGATGCAACTGGGCTGCGCCGTCGGCCTGATCACCCTCGCCTCGTACCGCACGGCCACGGGGGCACGGGTGGAGTTGCGCTACCACCCGGGGTGCGAGGCCGGCTGGGCCAGGATGTGGCACACGCGGGTCGGCGACCGGCTCCGCGTGAGTGCGGGCGGAGCCGCCCGTTCCGCCGAGGCGAAGGACACCATCGACACCTCCTCCTACGTCTACACCCCCATGGCCGCGACGCGTCCCGGAGCCGTCCTGCACGCCTGTTTCCGGCCGGTGCGGGACGGCAGGACCGAGTGTTTCGACGGCCGTGTCCCCCTGGGCGTGCCGCACCCGGAGGCCACCGGGTGACTCCCGCACGGCTGTTGTCAGTGGCTGCCCCTACAGTCGCGGCATGGCGACTCTTCCCAACCCGCTGCCCAAGCTGGCGGCCGAGCCGAGCGGGCGTTCGCTCGGGTTGCAGCTCCCGCCCGGAAGCCTGATCGACGCCACGGACGACGGGCCGTGGCACGAGCCGCTGCTGTGGTGCGCCGGGCGGGCGGCGGCCCCCGGCAACTGGGCGGCGCTGGGCTCCCCCGCCGCCCGGCTGGGACTCCTGCCGGTACTGCTCGACCTGAACGGCGGTCAGGGCGGCCCGCAGGACTGGGACCTGGCGCCCGGCGAGACGTCGTACCCCGGCGACCACGACGCCGAGGACGTGCTCGCGCAGTGCTGGCCCGAGTGGGCGGTGGAGCGTGCGGGCGAGTGGCCCGGTCTGGCCGCGCCGCTGTCCCTGGCCGCCGCTCCGCACGTGCGGGCCGCCGAGCTGGCCGACTCGCTCGCCTCCGGCCGGTCCTGGCTGAGGGACCCGCACCTGGCGCTCGTGCCCGCCCGGCGCAGCGCGGACATACCCGCGGCCATCGGCTGGAGCGGCCCGGCGAACCACGAGGAGGACGTGGCACGGCTGTGCGCGGTCCTGCGCTCGTGGGAGGACCGCTTCGGCATCCGGGTCGTGGCGCTGGGCTTCGATCACCTCACCGTGTCCGTGGCGGCACCGCCCACCACGCCCGCCGAGGCGGGGGCGGTGGCGGCGGAGCACTTCGCGTTCTGCCCGGACAACGTGGAGGAGGACCTGGAGGCGTACGCGCGGGACCTGACGGGCGAACGGTCATGGCACTTCTGGTGGGACTGAGCCCGGCCGTGCGCGCAGCGGCGGGCTGAGAAGGGGGGCGGCGCGGGGCGGGTGCGGGACGGTGCGCGGTCAGGCCTTGCGGGCGATGGCCGCGTAGACGCTGGGGTCGCCCGCCGAGAGGTCGTTGATGTCCTGGTACCTGATCCGGTCGATCAGCTCCAGGGACTCCAGGTACTCGGGGTTCGGCGCGCGGAGCACGGGCGCCGCGCCGTCCGGGCGCCAGTGGTGCACGGGGACGATGCCCGGTTCGGCGGGGGTGAGCCCGTTGTCGCCGAAGAACCGTTCCACTCCTTCGCGCGTGCGCAGCACGAAGGTCAGCCCGCTCTTCTTGAAGGAGCCCACCACCTTGGCGGTGCCCTCCGGATTGAGGTCCTCGGCCAGGTGGCTCAGCACGAGCCAGCTGCCCGGCGCCAGCGCGTCCAGCAGCTCCCGGACCAGGCCGTAGGCCGCCTCGTCCTCGACGAAGTGCAGCACCGCGAGCAGGACCAGCGCCACCGGCCGGTCGAGGTCGAGCGTGCGGGCGGCCTCGCGCAGGATGCGCGCCGGGTCGCGCAGGTCGGCGTCGACGTAGTCGGTGCGCCCCTCGGGGCCGGAGGTGAGCAGGGCGCGCGCGTGGGTCAGCACGATCGGGTCGTTGTCGACGTACACCACCCGGGTCTCGGGGGCGAGGCGCTGGGCGACCTGGTGGACGTTGTCGGCGGTCGGCAGGCCGGTGCCGACGTCCAGGAACTGGCGTACGCCCTCGTCCCGCACGAGCGTGGTGACCGCCCGGCGCAGGAAGTCCCGGTTGTGCCGGGCGGTGAGGAAGCCCCGGGGGTGCTGGGCGATGGCCCGCGCCGCCGCCTGCCGGTCGACCGGGTAGTGGTCCTTGCCGCCCAGGAGGACGTCGTAGACGCGGGCCGGGTGCGGCCTCGTCGAGTCGATCCGGCTCCGCAGCTCGGCGGAGTCGTGGCTGAGGGCATCACCGGGCATGGCGCGTCTCCCTGAAAGGTCGTCCGGTCGGCAACAACCTAACCCGGCACGGTACTTGGGCGGACCCGGGGCGGCTAACCCGGCCCGTCCGGCTCATCCGCGCTCAGGACCCGAGTTCCCGCTCCCAGCCGTGGCCGCCGAGCGGGTTGACGTACCGGTGGCCCTGGCTGCCACTGGTGCGGAACGGCTTGCCGTGGTCGTCCACGCGCACGGTGCCGTGGCGGTCGCCGCTGGACCAGTCCAGCTCCAGGTACCAGCTGACGTCGTGATCGGCGGTGTGCCCGTTGACGTAGAAGACCTCGGGGTCGGACTCGCTGACCTTGTACGGGAAGTTCCGCTGGCCGGCGATGGGCTGGGCCAGCGGGTTGCCGAGGTCCAGCGAGACGTCGAAGGACTTGGTGTCCACCCCGCCGCCGCAGCCGTTGCCCATCGCGTACTCGTCCCAGGTCAGCGGCGCGTCACTGCGCACCACCCGGACGTGCAGGGCCTGTAGCACGACGGTCTCGCTGCCGGTGCCCTGCACGGTCAGCACGACCATCTGGTGGTCGGCGGCCACCGCACCGAGTCCTGTGCTCCAGCCGACCACGTTCTGCAGACCGGGCGGCGTCGGCACGTTCTTCGGGCTGCGGTCCACCAGGAAGCTCTGGTCGCAGGGCATGTCCCAGTAGTACGGGGTGGTGGCCACCGTGAGCGGCACCGCGCCGTTCCCGGCCGCGCCGTTCCCGCCGGGCGGGGCGGTGCGGTCCGGCAGGGCGGGGGTGCGGTGCGCGGAGGCGGACGGGGGCAGGGGGGAGGAAGGGGAGAGCACGGGCGAGGGGGACGTGGACGCGCTGTTGTGCGGGGTCGCCGCGCCGGTGGTGCGCGGGCCGGTCCCGGTGGCGGACACGGCGGCGGCTTCGCGGGTGGCGCCGGTCCGGTCACCGTGGCCGCCCTGCACCAGGTTCACGACGAGCGCGGTGGCCGCGGCGACCGCCACGATCCCGGCACCGGCGAGCAGGGCGGTGGGACGGCGCTTGCGGGGGCGGGCGGAGGCGGGGTCGCGCTCGGCCTGGTTCGCGGTCCCGGGAACGCGGACGGGCGCGGGTCGGCCGACGGGGTGCTCGGAGGCGGACCCGGCCTCGGGCCGTGGGTGCGCTGCGCGCCCGGCTCCGCCCTCGGAGCGAACGTCTGCCTCGGCACCGGCGTCGGAACCGGCGTCGGCACCGGCGTCGGCACCGGCGTCGGTACCGGCCTCCGAGTCGGAGTCGGCGGCCGGCCCCGTGCCCTTCGTACTCCGCAGCGCATCCGCGCGGACCCAGCGGCGGTGCAGTTCGAGCAGTTCGTCGGGGGTCGCCCGGCAGAGGCGGGCCAGCCGCTCGACGGGGGCGTAGTCGGTCGGCACGACGTCCCCGCTGACGTACCGGTGCACGGTCGACGCGCTCATGTGCAGGCGCTTGCCGAGCGCTCCGTAACTGAGCCCGGACCGCTCCTTCAGCTCCCGCAGCAGCTCGGCGAACTCGTCCCCCGCCACCTTCTCTTCCTCTCCCCGCATCCCCGCACGGCATTCCAGGCGGAAGTCGTTCCCGCAGGTCAGACCCGGTTACGGCGTTCCAGCGTCCCTCGTCTTCCGGCACCTGTGGCGCCTGGGACGGAGTCTCCCACAAGCTGTGGACCAGTCGAACACGGCGCTCCCCGCAGCGGGTTGAGCGCCGGCCTCCACAGCCACACGAGCCACTCACGAAGGAGTACCCATGTCTGTCCGCACCGGCCGAACCCGCCGTACCCGCCGTGCCCGCCTGTTCACCGCCACCGCGGTCGCCGTGGCCGCCCTCTCCCTGACCGCCTGCCAGAGCGGCGGCGACGACAACGCCGGCGGCTCCACGTCCGCCGCCGTTCCCGTCGGGTCCGCGCAGAGCGAGCAGCCGTCCGGCGCCGCCGACGGCGGGAAGGCCCCGGGCGACACCGGCACGGGCTCGGACTCCGGGGCGGGCTCGGGTTCCGGCACGGGCTCGGGCTCGGGTTCCGGGTCCGGCAAGGGCGCCACCGTCGGCGGCGGCACCTCGAAGAGCGGCGGCACCCACGGTTCCGGCTCGGGCTCGCAGGCCGCCGGCTCCTCCGACGAGTCCTCCGGCAAGCTCGCGAAGTGCGGTGCCAAGAGCCTTCGTTTCAAGGCCGCCGAGGTCTCCCGGCCCATCAACCACCTGCTGCTGACCGCGACCAACACCGGTTCGCGGACCTGCATGCTGCCGATGTACCCGGCCGCCCGCTTCGGCGAGGCGCAGTCGGTGCCGCCGGTGGCCGAGGACACCAAGCCGCAGGCGCTGACCACGCTGGAGCCGGGTCAGTCCGGGTACGCGGGCGTCCTCCTGTCGGGCGACGGCGGCAACGGGCACACCGTGAACACCCTGACGATCCCGTTCGACGACGGTTCCATCGCCACGGTGGCGCTGCCCTCCAAGAGCGTCTACGTCGACGACAAGCTCATGGTGTCGTACTGGGAGACCGACATGGACACGGCCGTGGACTTCTGATCCGGCGTCCCGTACCGCATCCCGGAGAGACACCGTTTGCGCAGGTCAGGACTGCTGACCGCGTCCCGGTGTCCCACATCGGCGGCAGGCTGTGGCGCGGGGCCTCTCCCGCCGGTCAAGCTGGGCAGGTCCCACGACCGAGCCGGCCACGGCCACCCGCCGCTCCCCACCGCTCAGCCTCGCAGGAACCCGCCCGTGCCCGCCCTCAGGGAGATCTCCCATGCCCGCACGTCCCACCCGTGCCCGTGTCCGGCTGCTCGCCGCGACGGTGCTCGTACTCACCGCCTCCGCCGCCCTCACGGGCTGCAACGACGGTGAGGGCGTACGCGACGAGGGGCCGTCCACGGACTCGGCGTCGCTGGGGCGGCCGTGCGCGACGGCCGCCGCCCAGCCGGCCCCTCAGCCCAGCTTCTGCGCGACCTCGACGGCCCAGTAGGTGAGGATGTTCTGCGCCCCGGCCCGCTTGATGCCGGTCAGGGTCTCCAGGATCGCCCGGTCCCGGTCCACCCAGCCCTTCTCGGCGGCGGCCTCGATCATCGAGTACTCGCCGGAGATCTGGTAGGCGGCGACGGGAACGTCCACGGCGTCGGCGACCTTGGCGAGGACGTCCAGGTAGGGGCCGGCCGGCTTGACCATGACCATGTCGGCGCCCTCCTCCAGGTCGAGGGCCAGCTCGCGCAGCGACTCCCGCAGGTTGGCGGGGTCCTGCTGGTAGGTCTTGCGGTCACCCTGGAGCGAGGAACCGACGGCCTCGCGGAAGGGCCCGTAGAAGGCGGAGGAGTACTTCGCGGTGTAGGCGAGGATCGCCACGTCCTCGCGGCCGATCTGGTCCAGCGCGTCGCGGACGACGCCGATCTGCCCGTCCATCATGCCGCTGGGCCCCACGATGTGGGCGCCCGCGTCGGCCTGGACCTGCGCCATCTCGGCGTAGCGCTCCAGCGTGGCGTCGTTGTCGACCCGGCCCTCGGAGTCGAGGACCCCGCAGTGACCGTGGTCGGTGAACTCGTCCAGGCACAGGTCGGACATGACGAGCAGGTCGTCGCCGACCTCGGCCCGCACGTCCCGCAGGGCGACCTGGAGGATGCCGTCCGGGTCGGTGCCGGCGGAGCCGAGACCGTCCTTCTTGGCCTCCTCGGGCACCCCGAACAGCATGATCCCGGAGATCCCGGCCGCCACGGCCTGGGCGGCGGCCTTCTTCAGGCTGTCCCTCGTGTGCTGCACGACGCCGGGCATGGCCGCGATCGGCACGGGCTCGCCGACGCCCTCGCGCACGAACGCGGGGAGGATCAGGTCCGCCGGATGGAGCCGGGTCTCGGCGACCATGCGCCGCATGGCGGGTGTGGTGCGCAGCCGACGAGGTCGCGTACCGGGAAAGGATCCGTACTTCGTCATGCCCACTACGCTACGCCCGCCCCGGACGCCCTTTTGCCGACGCGGTGTCGACCTCGGGACCGCCTCCCTGGGCCCCGCTGCGGTCGTCATGGTCGCGGTGGTCACCGTGGTCGTCGACGTCGCCGTGTTCGTCGCCGTCACCGCCGTTCGCGCCGAGGAGTTCCCGCGTACGCCGCACCAGGGCCTCGCGCACGGCCGCCGGGGCCAGCACCCGCAGCTGCACGCCCAGGCCGAGCAGATAGGCGGCGAGCCCGTCGGCGTCCGGCCCGCCCACGTCCACCACCGTGGCGCCGGGCCCGTCCGGGCGGTGCGTGCCGACCGTCGCCGGGATCAACTTCAGCGCCCGCTCCATCGGCACCCGCAGCCGGACCGTCGCGGACAGCGGGTAGGGGCCGTTCGCGGTGGAGCGGGAGACGAGCTGCGCCGGGTCGGGCGGGTCGGCCAGCTCCACGGGCTGCCCGGTCGCGTGGATGCGCTCGACCCGGTCGGCGCGGAACGTGCGCCACTGGTCCCGTGCGACGTCCCGGGCGACGAAGTACCAGCGGCGTCCGGTGTGGACGAGCCGGTAGGGGTCGACGTCCCGGACGGTGGCCCGGCCCTGCCCGTCCCGGTACGCCAGCCGGGCGCGCTCGCCCCGGCGGCACGCGGCGGCCAGGTCGAGGAGCATGGCGGAGGTGATCTGCGGTTCGCTGGCCCGGGGCAGGGGCACGAAGGCCGCGTCCATCTCCTCCAGCCGCTCGGCGATCCGCGGGGGCAGCACCTGCCGCAGTTTCAGCAGCGCCGACAACGCGGCCTGGTCACCGCCGAGGGCGCCGCTCAGCGCCGCCTCGCGCAGTCCGACGGCGACGGCGAGCGCCTCCTCGTCGTCGAGGATCAGCGGCGGCACCCGCGATCCGGCCCGCAGCCGGTAGCCGCCCCACGGCCCCGGCTCGGACTCGACGACGTAGCCGATCTCCCGGAGCCTGGCGACGTCCCGCCGCACCGTGCGCTCGGTGACCCCGGTCCGCGCGGCCAGCTCGGCGCAGGTCCACGAGGGGCGGGCGGCCAGCACGGAGACCAGGCGCAGCAACCGGGCGGAGGCACTGATCACGCCGGAAGTGTTCCACAGTGCGCGCACGACCAGGACCGGAACTGTCCTGGTCCCGTCCTACGGTTCTCGCATGAGCGCTGAGAACAGCAACTCCGCCCCCTCGTTCCGCTACGCAGCCGTCACCTTCGACTGCCCCGACCCCGCCGAGCTGGGCCGTTTCTACGGCGAGGTCCTGGACCTGCCGGTCACCTTCGCCACCGACGACTTCGTCTTCCTCGCCCGCGAGGGCGCCCCCGGCCTCGGCTTCAACCGCCTGAAGGACTACCGCCGCCCCACCTGGCCCGACCCCGCCCAGGAGAAGCGGGCCCACCTGGAGGTGGGCGTCGACGACCTGGACACCGCCGAGGCCCACCTGCTCACCCTGGGAGCCACGAAACCCACGACCCAGCCCTCCCCCGACCGCTGGCGGGTCCTGCTGGACCCGGCGGGCCACCCGTTCTGCATCACGACCTTGGTCTGAGCCCCCGGCCCCGGCCCCGGCCTGCGACTCAGGCGGGGCACAGGGCGCCGCCCACGGTGGCCCGCTCGGTCCGGCAGTCCCGGCAGCGGCCGGGCGCGGGCGCCCTGAAGACCCGTTCGCAGCCGTCGCAGTCCTGCAAGGGATGCGGACGCCGGGGACCCTCCGCGTGCGTCGTCACGCCTGGCGGGCGCTCCGGCACCGCGGGCAGCCGTGGCGGCCGCAGTTCGCGCAGGCGGTAGGCGAGGACACCTGCCGGGTGGTTCATCTCGGCGGGCAGACCGGTCACCAGGGCGCGGTGGATGTCGACGAGGGGGACGCCCCTGTCCAGCCAGTCGACAACGCCCGGGGCCAGCGCGTTCACGTCGCGGAGCGAGAGGATGAGCCGGCCGTCGGCACGGCGCAGTCCGGCGAGCAGCGTGACGGCCTTGTCGTAGCGCTTGTCACAGCGCTGTTCGTAGGCTCCCGGCCCGTCCGGCGGCAGCGGCGTCGATGGCCTCGAAGACGTCGACGGCCGAGGCCGACCAGGCACGGGCCGCGACCGGGACACGGACCGCTGCCGGGGCACCGTGGGCACCACCGCCCCGCCTTCCCGCACCGGATCTCCGTCCCGTACCGGCCCGCCGTCCGGCACCGCTTCCGCCTGCCGGACGGCTTGGTCATCCTCCTGGGACGTGTCCGTGTCCTGCACAGGCGTTCCGTGCGTTCGCTTGTGCGCGCGGGCATGCGGCACGACCGGACGGGCGGCCACCTGCGGCGGCACCGGCGCGGGCACGGCTGCCCGCTGGGCCGCGGCGGGCGTGTGGTGGGCGTACGTCCGGGTGACCAGACGACCCGCCGCCGTGTGCTCCCGGACCCGCTCCAGGTAGCCGTGCGCCTCCAGCTCGCGCAGCGCGGAGGCGATCCGGTCGCGCCCCTCGGGGAAGCGCTCGGTGAGGCTGCGGATGTCGATCGGGGTGCCCTCGGGCACCGACATGATGTGCGTCGCCAGTCCGATCGCGGTCAGCGACAACTCGCGGTGCTGCGCGAGGTGGTTGCCGACGACGACGTACTGGCCCGACTGGTACGTGCGTACGTGGGTGACACCGGTGGGGGTGGTACTTGCCGGAACGCCGTGATTCGGACGCGGGGCAGCACTAGGCTTCATCTCAGCCATGGGGAAGCTCGTGTCTCTTCCTCGTTGGTCAGGCCCTCGCACTGGGATGGCAGTCCCGGCGGGGGCCGAAGTATGTGTGGGTTGTCTGAGCTGAGACTGCCCGCCTGACCAGCCGCCGCGCCACCCACACCGACCGATTTCACCCGCCCGGGTGACCTACGCCGGGTTTGGTTTGGTTGGTTGGTTATTTCCCTTGGTTCTTTGGTCTTTTTACGTCCCGAAGCCCCGGCGGCCGCCGCGCCGGATCACATGTTTCCCGGCGCCGGTGGAAGGCGGCCCGGCGAACCGGCGAGATCGAACTCCGCCCACACCGTCTTGCACGGGAACGGCCCTTCCCGTACGCCCCACCGGTCGGCAAGCTCCTCGACGAGCAGCAGCCCGTAACCGGACTCGGCGGGTTCCACGACTGCGGTGGCACGCTCGGGCACCGGAAGCCGGTCACCCCGGGCGTCGGTCACCTCGACGCGCAGCACCCCGGGTGCGAGGAGGGAGAGACCGAGCCGGAAGCTCCGCCCGGGAACCCTGCCGTGCAGTGCGGCGTTCGCCGCGAGTTCGGCCACGACGAGCCGCGCCGGGTCCAGCGGGACGCCCCACGCGTCCAGCCGCTCGGCAGCGAGCAGCCGGGCGAGACGGGCGCCACGGCGCGTGGCGGAGAGCGGTACGGAGAAGTGGTGCAACGCCGTGCGCGCTGCGGTGATTTGCTGATTCACGTCACTCAGCGTGTTCACGCGTGCGTACGCTGTGAAGCAGGGTGGCCCGTGCGACCGGCGGCTGTCCGGGGGGCGTCCGGTTCCGTCCGGGCTGCCCGGGGTGACCGCACGGGGCGGCCGAGGTTGGGCCGGAAAGGGCTGCGACGGGAGGGCGGACACGTGAGCGACGGGGATGTGAGTCTGGAGGATGAGGAAGCAAGGGCTGTGGTGCGGACGATCGCACGACAGCTGAAGCTATGGCGGGAGGCCGCCGGCCTCACCCAGGCCGAGTTCGGCGCCGCCATCGGGTACGGGGAGGAACTGGTCTCCTCGGTGGAGCGGGGGCGGCGGATTCCTCGGCCGGAGTACCTGGAAGCGGCGGACCCGGTACTGAACGCGGGCGGTCGGATCGCGGCGATGACACGGGACTTGGCGGAGGTCAGGTACCCGAAGAAGGTGCGGGACCTGAAGAGGCTGGAGGCGGACGCGGTCGAGCTTGGCGCCTACAACAACTCGGTCATCCATGGGTTGCTGCAGACGCCGGAGTACGCGCGGGCGGTGTTCAGCGCACGCCGACCGCCCTTCACCGCCGACGAGTTGGAGGAGCGGCTCGCAGCCCGCGTGGCCCGCCAAGGAATCGTCGAAGGCACGACGGCTCGGCCTCTCTTCAGCTTCGTCCAGTGCGAGTCGACGCTCCGTCGGCCCATCGGGGGCAAGATGGTGATGCGTGGCCAACTGGAACGGCTGTTACAGATCGCCGAGTTCCCCAATGTCGATCTTCAGGTGCTGCCCCTGGGCCGCGAGGAGAACTCGGGGCTCGACGGACCGTTCAGGTTGCTCAGGCTCAAGGACGGCACCACGGTCGGCCACATCGAGGTGGTGCACGTCAGCCGTGTGATCGCCGAGCCAAAAGAGGTGCAACTCCTCGACATCCAGTATGGAATCATCCGGGCACAGGCTCTCAGCCCGCGGGAGTCGATGGCCCTCATCGAGAAAGTGCTTGGAGAGACATGAAGCTGGAGTGGATAAAGAGCAGTTACAGCACGTCCAGCGGCCCCGACTGCGTCGAGGTGGCGTGGAGGAAGAGCAGCCACAGCACGTCTGACGGCCCCGACTGCATCGAAGTGGCAGCCGTCCCCGACCACATCCTCGTCCGCGACTCCAAGAACCCCCACGGCCCCCGCCTCGCCCTCACCCCCACCACCTGGGCGGCCTTCCTGCCGTACGCCTCGGGGCACTGACGCACGAGCGACGGCGGCTGGTCTGTGCCGCCACGGAACGGGACGCCCAGGCCGCGCCCCTGAGCGGCACAAAGCCAGCCGTCGCCGCCACCGTATTCTGTTGGTATTCTGAGGTATGGCCGATACCACGATAAAGATCGACGAGAAGATCCGCGACCGGCTGCGGGCCGTCGCCGAAGAGCGCGGTATGACCGCGCGGCAGCTCGCCGAGGCGACTCTCGGGTCGCTGCTCACCGAGGCCGAGCGTGAGGAACGCATGCGGCAGGCGCGCAAGGAACTCGACGCCGCAGGCATCGCCGTCACCGAGGACACTGTGCGCAAAGCTCGTGAGGGTGAGCTGTTCGCCCGCGTACGGGCCCTGCGGGCCGCCTCGTGACCACACCCGAGGTGGTCCTGGACGACACCACCGTCCGGGCCATGTACGAGCCGGACAGCCCCGCCCACCAGGCGCTGACCCAGTTCTACGTCGAAGCGTCGTTCGGGCACGGCCGCATTGTGGTTCCCTCCCTGTGCCTGGTCGTCGCCGACACCGACTCCAAGGGCGCGGCGGCACACGCGATGTCACGGCGGTTCCTGACCATCGTGCCGCTCGACGCCGAGGCTGTGGCACGGGGGCTGCGGCTGGCGGAGGACGGTTACGGCTGGTCCGCATCGCAGGCGATCCATGCCGCACGGCCCACGGGGGAGCAGCCCGAGGGCCGTGTCGTGCTGACGCTCACTCCGGAGGTCTACGCGGACGCGGGCGTGATTGCCCTCCGCCCTGACGCCTGACAGCCGGCCAGGCTCCAGATCACTCGTGAACCGGAGTCGCCTGCGCTTTTCCGTACGGTCCTGGTGGAAAACCCTGCACTTACCTACGCCCGTCCACCACCACGCACGACGGCGGGGTGCGACCAGAAGGCACGCCCCGCCGTCCCTGAGGGACAGCGGGGCGTCTCGTCGTACCGGAAACGGCAGCGGGCGGGGTTACGTCGTCGACCGACGCCTCCGCGCCCCCGGCCGCCGCTCGCTCGGCCGGGTGACCGGGTCGCCGGCCTCCAGGGAGGCGGCCCTGCGGCGCAGGCCGAAGTCGGCCAAGGCCTCGGCCAGCTTGAGGACGGACGGCTCGGGGGCCATCACGTCGACGCGCAGGCCGTGTTCCTCCGCGGTCTTGGCGGTCGCCGGGCCGATGCAGGCGATCACCGTGACGTTGTGCGGCTTGCCCGCGATGCCCACCAGGTTGCGGACCGTCGAGGACGAGGTGAAGAGCACCGCGTCGAAGCCGCCGCCCTTGATCGCCTCACGGGTCTCCGCCGGCGGCGGCGAGGCGCGGACCGTGCGGTAGGCCGTGACGTCGTCGACCTCCCAGCCCAGCTCGATCAGCCCGGCGACCAGCGTCTCCGTGGCGATGTCGGCGCGCGGCAGGAAGACGCGGTCGATCGGGTCGAAGACCGGGTCGTAGGGCGGCCAGTCCTCCAGCAGGCCCGCGGCCGACTGCTCGCCGCTCGGGACCAGGTCGGGCTTCACGCCGAAGGCGATCAGCGCGTTGGCGGTCTGCTCGCCGACCGCGGCGACCTTGATGCCGGCGAAGGCGCGGGCGTCGAGCCCGTACTCCTCGAACTTCTCGCGGACCGCCTTGACCGCGTTGACGGAGGTGAAGGCGATCCACTCGTAGCGGCCGGTGACCAGGCCCTTGACCGCGCGCTCCATCTGCTGCGGGGTGCGCGGGGGCTCCACGGCGATCGTGGGGACCTCGTGCGGCACGGCGCCGTAGGAGCGCAGCTGCTCGGAGAGCGAGGCGGCCTGCTCCTTGGTGCGCGGCACGAGGACCTTCCAGCCGAACAGCGGCTTGGACTCGAACCACGACAGCTGGTCGCGCCGCGCCGCGGCGGCGCTGCGCTCGCCGACCACGGCTATCACCGGCCGGCCGCCGTCCGGTGACGGCAGGACCTTGGCCTGCTTCAGGGTCTGCGCGACCGTGCCGAGGGTGGCGGTCCAGGTGCGCTGGCGGGTGGTCGTACCGGCGACGGTCACCGTCATCGGGGTGTCCGGCTTGCGGCCGGCCGAGACGAGTTCGCCGGCGGTGGCGGCCACCGAGTCCAGCGTCGTCGACACGACCACCGTGCCGTCGGAGGCGCCGACCTCCGTCCAGCAGCGGTCGGAGGCCGTGCGGGCGTCGACGAACCGTACGTCGGTGCCCTCGGCGTCCCGCAGCGGCACACCGGCGTACGCGGGCACACCGACGGCGCTCGCGATGCCGGGGACGACCTCGAAGGGGACGCCCGCGGCGGCGCACGCGAGCATCTCCGCGGCGGCGTCCGTGTCCAGCCCCGGGTCACCGGTCACCGCACGGACGACCCGCCTGCCGCCCCGTGCGGCCTCCATGACAAGATGTGCGGCATCCCGCACCGCGGGGGCCCCGACGGTGGCTGACGTGCTGTCAACCACCGTGAGCTGAGGTGTGCCCGTGCCCGGAACGACGCCCCGCGTGGGGTCGCCGTCCGTGTCCACGACGGCCACGCCCTGCCGGGCGTGCGTGCGGACGACGTCGAGCACCTCGTGCTCGGCGACGAGGACGTCCGCGTTCGCCAGCGCCTCGACGGCGCGCAGTGTGAGCAGTCCCGGATCTCCGGGTCCGGCACCGAGGAAGGTGACGTGCCCGTGTTCAGGACCGGCGGGAAGGGTGGTGGGGCTCAATGTGCTCGCTCCCCCATCAGACCGGCCGCGCCCTGGGCGAGCATCTCGGTGGCGAGTTCGCGACCGAACGCCATCGCCTCATCGTGCGTCTGGGGCACGGGACCGGTGGTGGACAGCTGCACCAGCGTGGTGCCGTCGGTCGTGCCGACGACGGCCCGCAGGCGCATTTCCTTGACAGTCTGCCCGTCGGCCAGGAGGTCGGCCAAAGCACCCACAGGGGCGCTGCAACCGGCCTCCAGGGCGGCGAGCAGTGATCGCTCGGCCGTCACGGCGGCCCGCGTGAGCGGGTCGTCGAGCCGGGCGAGCGCGGCGATCAGCTCCGCATTGTCCGCGGTGCACTCGATCGCCAGTGCCCCCTGGCCGGGGGCGGGCAGAACCGTGTCGACCGACAGGAAGTCGGTCACCTCGTCGCTGCGGCCGATCCGGTTCAGTCCGGCGGCGGCCAGGACCACCGCGTCCAGCTCACCGCTGCGGACGTACCCGATGCGGGTGTCGACGTTGCCCCGGATCGGGACGGTCTCGATGTCCAGGCCGTGGGCGCGTGCGTACGCGTTCAGCTGGGCCATGCGGCGCGGGGCGCCGGTGCCGATGCGTGCCGTCCCCTTCGGGGACGACGCGGCGAGATCGGTGAATTTCAGCGCGTCCCGGGCGACGACCACGTCACGCGGGTCCTCGCGCTCGGGTATCGCGGCCAGGACCAGGTCCTGGGGCTGCGTGGTGGGCAGGTCCTTGAGCGAATGAACCGCGAAGTCCACCTCACCCCGCAGCAGCGCCTCGCGCAGCGCCGCCACGAACACGCCCGTGCCGCCGATCTGCGCCAGGTGCTCGCGGGAGACATCGCCGTACGTGGTGATCTCGACCAGCTCGACGGGCCGTCCGGTCACCTGGCTCACGGCTTCCGCCACCTGCCCGGACTGGGCCATGGCGAGCTTGCTGCGCCTGGTCCCGAGCCTCAGTGCCTTGTTACTCATGCCGGCCCTCGGTTCTTGCCGTTCTTCTCGGAGTCTTCGTCGGCCCGGGTGACGGAGGCCACCGTCTCCGGGTCGAGGTCGAACAGGGTGCGCAGCGCGTCGGCGTACCCGGCGCCGCCGGGTTCGGCCGCGAGCTGCTTGACCCGCACGGTCGGGGCGTGCAGCAGCTTGTCGACGACGCGCCGCACGGTCTGGGTGATCTCTGCCCGGTGCTTGTCGTCGAGGCCGGGCAGCCGCCCTTCGAGGCGGGCGATCTCGCTGGTCACGACGTCGGCGGCCATCGTGCGCAGGGCGACGACGGTGGGCGTGATGTGCGCCGCACGCTGGGCCGCCCCGAAGGCCGCGACCTCGTCGGAAACGATACGGCGGACCTGGTCGACGTCGGCCGCCATCGGTGCGTCGGCGGAGGCCTCGGCGAGCGACTCGATGTCCACGAGGCGCGCCCCGGCCAGCCGGTGCACGGCCGCGTCGACGTCGCGGGGCATGGCCAGGTCGAGGAGGAAGAGGACCGGTTCGGGGCGCTGGAGCACCGCGACCGGTTCGGGCTTGCGCAGCTCGGGCACGCGGCCGACGGTGGCGGCGGTCGCCGCGAGCGCGGTGATCAGCTCGGCGTCGGCACCGGCCTGGGCCTGCGCGTCGCGTGCGCGGCCCCGCTCCAGCAGGGAGGTGCCGCCGTCCACCCAGGCGCCGTGCTGCTCCAGGGTGGCCGCGTCGATGCCGGCGACCGCGGACTCGCCGAGCAGGGAGAAACCGGGCTCCACACCGGCCAGCTGCTCCACGGTGGCCAGGTCGAGCGGGCAGCCCTCCTCGGCACCGGCGGGTGCGGGCGCCAGTGACGTCCCGCGCGGGTCCGGCGCGGCCGCGGGGGCCGTACGGCGCTGCGTGGCGGCGGGGTGCGCGACGGGCGCGGCCGTACGTCCCTCGATCGCGGCGGCGATCGTCCCGGCCGTCAGGACGAGTCCCGTCGCGCCGGTACAGGAGACGGCGATGTCTGCACGTGTCAGCTCGACCGGTACCGCGTCCATCGGTACCGCGCGGGCCGGCGCGTGCGTGTCGTCGCCCTCGGTGAGGATCCGGGCCAGGCGCTCGGCGCGCTCGCGGGTGCGGTTGGCGATGACGATCTCGCCGACCCCGGCGCGGGCCAGCGTGGCGGCGGCCAGCGACGACATCGAACCGGCGCCGATGACCAGGGCCTTCTTGCCGCGCGCCCAGTCGGTGACGGCCGCGCCCGCGGACAGCTGCTCCAGGCCGAAGGTGACCAGGGACTGCCCCGCGCGGTCGATGCCGGTCTCGGAGTGCGCTCGCTTGCCCACCCTCAGGGCCTGCTGGAACAGGTCGTTCAGCAGGCGCCCGGCGGTGTGCAGCTCCTGCGCGCGGGCCAGGGAGTCCTTTATCTGGCCGAGGATCTGCCCCTCGCCGACGACCATCGAGTCCAGGCCGCAGGCCACCGAGAAGAGGTGGTGGACGGCCCGGTCCTCGTAGTGCACATAGAGATGGGGAGTGAGCTCCTCCAGGCCGACCCCGCTGTGCTGGGCGAGCAGCGTGGACAGCTCGGCGACACCGGCGTGGAACTTGTCCACGTCGGCGTACAGCTCGATGCGGTTGCAGGTGGCCAGGACGGCGGCCTCGGTGGCCGGCTCCGCGGCGACGGTGTCCTGGAGCAGCTTGACCCGGTCGTCCGCGTTCAGGGAGGCGCGCTCCAGGACGCTGACGGGGGCGCTGCGGTGACTCAGTCCGACGACGAGGAGGCTCATGCCGGCATCACGGCGGGTACGTCCCCGTCGGGCCCCTGGTCGGCGGAGTGCTTCCGGGCCGCGGCGGCGGGCACCGCGCCCTCGGCGGCGGCCTCCTCACCGGCCTTGCGCTGCTCGTGGAAGGCCAGGATCTGGAGTTCGATGGAGAGGTCGACCTTGCGCACGTCGACGCCCTCGGGGACGTTCAGCACGGTCGGCGCGAAGTTCAGGATGGAGGTCACACCGGCGGCGACGAGCCGGTCGCAGACCTGCTGGGCAGCGCCCGCGGGCGTCGCGATCACGCCGATGGAGACGCCGTTGTCCCGGATGATCGCCTCCAGCTCGTCGGTGTGCTGGACCGGGATCCCGGCGACCGGCTTCCCGGCCATGGCGGGGTCGGCGTCGATGAGCGCGGCGACCCGGAAGCCGCGCGAGGCGAAGCCGCCGTAGTTGGCGAGCGCGGCGCCGAGGTTGCCGATACCGACGATCACAACCGGCCAGTCCTGGGTGAGCCCCAGTTCGCGGGAGATCTGGTAGACGAGGTACTCGACGTCGTAGCCCACGCCACGGGTCCCGTAGGAGCCGAGGTAGGAGAAGTCCTTCCGCAGCTTGGCGGAGTTGACCCCCGCCGCGGCCGCCAGCTCCTCGGAGGAGACCGTGGGCACCGAGCGCTCCGACAGTGCGGTCAGGGCTCGGAGGTACAGCGGAAGCCGGGCGACGGTGGCCTCGGGAATCCCTCGGCTACGGGTCGCCGGTCGGTGAGTTCGGCCAGTTGCCACGGTGCTCCTGCGGGTAGAGCGGGGCTGTGGGCGGTCATACGTTCCCGGACCACCCCGTCGACAGCAGGCTATGTCTTTGTGAACGCGTGCACAAAGATGGTGTCCGATTTGCCCGGCCAACGTGACCGGGGTCACGCGCCCCCGACGTGAACATGCGGAACCGGCACACCCGCGCCCGCGTTCCTTACTTGTTGGGGGCAAAACCGCACACGCTCCTCTGTGATCACCGCCCCCGAGACCAAGTCGCCGTCGATCCTAAGCGACTTTCGGCCACTTTGTACCCGTCGGTCAGTTCACGCGGGGAGCACGGGACCCGCACCCGAGCGCCGCGCGCCTCAGCCGGCGAGCGCCCGGCGCAGCCGTTCCTCGTCCACGCGCCAGAAAGTGTGCTGCTCACCGTCGATCAGGACGACCGGGATCTGCTCCCAGTACTGGTCGTGCAGGTGCGGGTCCTCGGTGATGTCCTTCTGCTCCCAGCGGACACCGAGCTGCGCGCACACCTTCTCGACGACCCCTTGCGCGTCGTCGCACAGATGGCAGCCGGGCTTGCGGACGAGGGTGACGAGCCGGTCCTGGGGGGCGGGCGGCTTGCGGCGGAAGAGCGGACTCATGCGGGCCATTGTCGCCCCGCGGCGGCCTTCTTCCGTGAACGCCCCGCACCCTCCGCCGCACCCGCCCCCCGGGCACTCCGGCGGGCCCGGCGTGCCGATCCCTTCAACGGCAGGCCGCGCAGAGTTCACGGCATCCGAACCTCACGGCTCCGGAACCCCCGAACAGACTGGCTATGCTCACGCCATGGCCGCTCTCGGATGGCTCACCCCCCGTAGGCGCTCCGCCACGGCGCGGAGCGTGTTGGCAGGCGAGGCCTCGGCGGAGGCAGCGCGCAAATCCACTCAGGAGACGGACGTCCCGGCGCCCGCACCGGAGGAACCGGAGTTCCCCGTGCACGGGGACGACCGCGCCGCCGCCTTCTTCGACCTCGACAACACCGTCATGCAGGGCGCCGCCCTGTTCCACTTCGGGCGGGGCCTGTACAAACGGAAGTTCTTCGAGACCCGCGACCTCGCCCGGTTCGCCTGGCAGCAGGCCTGGTTCCGGCTGGCCGGCGTCGAGGACCCCGAACACATGCAGGAGGCCCGCGACTCGGCGCTCTCCATCGTCAAGGGCCACCGCGTCTCGGAGCTGAAGTCCATCGGCGAGGAGATCTACGACGAGTACATGGCCGAGCGGATCTGGCCGGGCACCCGGGCGCTCGCCCAGGCCCACCTCGACGCCGGCCAGAAGGTGTGGCTGGTCACCGCGGCCCCCGTCGAGATCGCCCAGGTCATCGCCCGCCGCCTGGGCCTGACGGGCGCGCTCGGCACGGTGGCCGAGTCGGTCGCCGGCGTCTACACCGGCCGCCTCGTCGGCGAACCGCTGCACGGCCCGGCGAAGGCGGAGGCGGTCCGCGCGCTGGCGGCGGCCGAGGGCCTGGACCTGTCCCGCTGCGCAGCCTACAGCGACTCGCACAACGACATCCCCATGCTGTCGCTGGTCGGCCACCCCTACGCCATCAACCCCGACGCCAAACTCCGCCGACACGCCCGGGAGAAGGACTGGCGCCTGCGCGACTACCGCACGGGCCGCAAGGCGGCGAAGGTCGGCATCCCCGCGGCGGCGGGCGTCGGCGCGGTCGCGGGCGGCACCGCGGCGGCGATCGCCCTGCACCGCCGACGCCGGTAGCCCGGACCGCCCGCGCCCGGCCGCAGCCGCCCCGCGCACCGTCCCCGTAGTACCGCCCTCGTCGTCGCACCGCCGTCGCCGTCCACCGCCGTCGACGCACCACCGGTCACGCGCATCACAGGGACAACACAGGACAACATCGGTCACAGAAGTGCGGCGCACCCGGATTCCGGTCAAACGACCGAACGTCCCGCCGTACCGCCCTGGCCATTCCCGTTGGCGGTACACCGCCACGACCTGCCCTCGACCCACACCGAAGACGAACCGGACCGATCAACAAACGGTCGCTCTGTGACACACGATCGGCTGTCAATCGGTTACGGAAGCGACGTAATCGATGATTTGAGCAACTCGGTGTAGCAGTGCCTGTACGAAGCGTTATTCTCCTCAGACGCAATCCGGCACCCTTCCGTCGCTACGACGGGTGAATGGTTCCGTACTGCACGTGATGCAAGCTCTGCCTCTGGGAGTCCCGTGTACCCACACGTCGGGGTTGACGCCTCGGGCCTGGCTACGCTCCGCGCAACGGTCCTCGACCTGCTGCGCGCCCTCGTCCCCACCGCGTACGCCGGCCCCGCCTTCGCCACCGCAGCGCCGCTCGGCCCGTGCTACGCGCTGGCCGACGGCATCGAGCAGGTGCCCGCGCGCAGCGCCGTCGTCGAGGGGCGGCGGTCCGGCGACGGGCGGGCGGCCGGCAGACGAGCGCGCTCCGCCGCGGCGACCCCCGTCCGCCGTCCCGCCGCGGACAGCGACAGCGCCCGGATGATGGACCTCGTCGAGCGCGCCCAGGCCGGCGAGGCCGACGCCTTCGGCCGCCTCTACGACCAGTACAGCGACACCGTGTACCGGTACATCTACTACCGCGTGGGCGGCAAGGCGACCGCCGAGGACCTCACCAGCGAGACCTTTCTGCGGGCCCTGCGCCGCATCGGCACCTTCACCTGGCAGGGCCGCGACTTCGGCGCCTGGCTGGTCACCATCGCCCGCAACCTCGTCGCCGACCACTTCAAGTCCAGCCGCTTCCGGCTGGAGGTCACCACCGGCGAGATGCTCGACGCCAACGAGGTCGAGCGCTCGCCCGAGGACTCCGTCCTGGAGTCGCTGTCCAACGCCGCGCTGCTGGACGCCGTACGACGGCTCAACCCCCAGCAGCAGGAGTGCGTCACCCTCCGCTTCCTCCAGGGCCTGTCCGTCGCCGAGACCGCCCGCGTGATGGGCAAGAACGAGGGCGCGATCAAGACCCTCCAGTACCGGGCGGTCCGCACCCTCGCCCGGCTGCTCCCCGACGACGCCCGCTGACCGCGCCCACACCGGGCGACACCGAGCGACGGTCAACTCACCCTGTGTTGCGGTACGTTGACTTCGCGACCGGATCCCGGGCCGTCCGTAACCGAAGTGCCGAGCCGCTCGTTGTGCGGGATACAGGCTCCCTATGGTCACGCCTTGGCCCACGCTGATCACTCGATCGTGTGGCGCGGGCGCGGGCGTGCAACCCTCAGGACCCCGGGGGAGTCGACCGTCATGACGAGAGGAGGTGCCGCCAGTGATCGCGAACGTATCGGCGCACCGGCGGGCGAACGCCTTCGCCCAGGCCCTGGAGGACTTGTCCGACCAGGGCACGGCGGCCGAGCAGACCGAAGGACCGGAACCGGCCCCGGCAGCGGCGGAGCAGACCGAGCAGGGCCGCCTGATGGCCCTCGCCACCGGTCTCTCCACGCTGCCCCGGCCGGAACTGGACCCCGAGGTCAAGGCCGTCCAGCGAGCCCAACTCGTGGCCGCGATGGAGGCCATGCTGCAGGAGGGCACCGCGGCGGGCGAGGCGAATGAGCTGTCGGTGCCCGGTCAGCGGGGCCACCGCGGCAAGGGTGCGCACCGGGCGAGCGGCCTGGGGAAACTGCGGCCGCGTACACGGCTGACCAAGGGCCTGGCCGCGGGCGGGCTCAGCGTGGGGGTGGCCGCCGGCGCCTTCGGCGGAGTGGCCGCCGCCAGCTCCGACGCCCTCCCCGGTGACTCGCTGTACGGCCTCAAGCGAGGCATCGAGGACTTCAAGCTCAACTACCTGACCGACGGGGCGGACAGCCAGGGGCAGGCCTTCCTGGATCTCGCCTCCACCCGGCTGAGCGAGGCCAGACGGCTGCTGGAGCGGGGCCGCGGCGGCCACCTCGACCACGAGTCCCTCGGCGAGATCCGCCGCACCCTGTCCGGGATGCAGCACGACGCCACCGAGGGCCACCGCCTGCTGCACGAGGCGTACGAGCGCGATCCGGAGTCCCTGGGCCCCATCCAGGCGCTCTCCGCCTTCTCCAAGTCCCACCGCGACGCGTGGGGCGCGCTGCGCCAGAAGCTGCCCGTGCAGCTCGGCGACGTCGGCGACCAGGTCTCGTCGGTGTTCGACGCCATAGACGAAGAGGTCGCCCCGCTCCAGTCGCTGCTCCCCCAGCCCGCCGCCCCGGCCGACGGCGGCACCGGGCGGCACCGGGCGGCACCGGCGTCCCCGTCCGGGCCCAGCGGCTCCGCGGGCCACTCCGCCCCGCCCAGCACCGGAAAGGGCAGCCCTCCGGGCAGCCACCGCTCCGGCAGCGGCAGCCCCAGCGCGTCGGCGGGCGGCGGCAGCGAGAACGGCGACGGCCTGATCGGCGGCACCACCGGCGGCCTGCTCGACCCACCGCAGTCCAGCGGCAGCGCCTCACCGTCCGCCGGCAAGTCGCCCACCAGCGACCCCGACGTCACGATCCCACCCCTCCTCCCGGGCCTCCTGCCCGGCCTGGGGATCGACGGCGAGGACGCGAAGTAGCAAGGGTTCCTGGCGGGCGGCCCACCCCGCCCGCCAGGAACACCGGACCGGACTCAGGAGAACACCGCCGCGCAGGAAACTCTGACCCTCAGAAAACACCGACTCTCAGAAGAAGACCGACCGCCGCTGCACCAGCAACTTGTACAGCGTGTGCTGGATCTGTTCGCGGACCTGGTCGGTCAGGTTGAACATCAGCATCGGGTCCTCGGCCGCCTCCGGCGGATAGCCGTCCGTCGGGATCGGCTCGCCGAACTGGATCGTCCACTTCGTGGGGAGGGGAACCGCGCCCAGCGGTCCCAGCCACGGGAAGGTCGGCGTCAGCGGGAAGTACGGGAACCCCAGGAGCCGCGCGAGGGTCTTGGCGTTGCCGATCATGGGGTAGATCTCCTCCGCCCCGACGATCGAGCACGGAATGATCGGCGCCCCCTGCCGCAGCGCCGTGGAGACGAAACCGCCCCGGCCGAAACGCTGCAGCTTGTAGCGCTCGCTGAACGGCTTCCCGATGCCCTTGAAGCCCTCCGGCATCACCCCGACCAGCTCCCCCAGCCCCAGGAGCCGTTCGGCGTCCTCGGCACACGCCAGGGTGTGACCCAGCTTGCGGGCCAGCTCGTTGACCACCGGCAGTACGAAGACCAGGTCGGCCGCGAGGAGTCGCAGATGCCGGCCGGCAGGATGGTGGTCGTGGACGGCGACCTGCATCATCAGCCCGTCCAGCGGCAGCGTGCCCGAGTGGTTGGCGACGATCAGCGCGCCGCCCTCCTTCGGGATGTTCTCGACGCCCTTCACATCGACCCTGAAGTACTTCTCGTACACCGGCCGCAGCAAGGACATCAGGACCTGGTCGGTCAGCTCGGCGTCGTAGCCGAAGTCGTCGACCTCGTACTCCCCGGTCAGCCGCCGCCGCAGGAACGACAGACCGCTCGCGAGCCGCCGCTCCAGCCCGCCGCCGTCACCCTCCTGGGACGCCGCCGGCGCCTGCGCCGGCCGGCCGGGCGCGGGCTCACCGCTCACGGCGCCCTCGTCCTGTCCCGCCGCTCGCGTCGGCAGCGGCTGGACCTCCCGGACCACGGCGGAGTCCCCGCCGGCACGCCGGCTCCCCGCGCTCCGGCGCCGCGACGGCCGCGCTCCCGCGCCCCCTCGGGACCGGTCGTCGTCGAACGGAATGACCTTGGCGTCCGCCATCGTTGCTGCGCTCCTCAGTTGGCGCTCGGCGTCGGTGGGTGGCCGCCGCCCCGGTGGGACAGCGTGGCGAGCCGGTCGACGGCCCCCGCGAGGGCCTCGGGCGGCAGCAGCCCGGGGCCGCGGCTGCGGACGAAGTCCGCGAAGGTCCCGGCGGTCGTGTACCGGGGCACGAATCCCAGCGTCCGGCGCATCTCGTCCGTGGCCACGACCCGGCCGTGGGTGAGCAGCCGGATCTGCTCGGGCGAGAAGTCCGTCATGCCCAGCGTACGCACCAGCGAGCCCGCCCAGGTGACCGCCGGCAGCAGCAGCGGCGCGGTGGGGCGGCCGAGCCGCCGCGCGCACTGCGACAGCAGCAGCACCCCGTCCCCGGCGATGTTGAAGGTACCGCTGTTCAGCGTGGACCGGCGGGGCTCGTACGAGGCGGTGCGCAGGACGTCGATCACGTCGTCCTCGTGCACGAACTGCAGCCGCGGATCGTAGCCGAACACCGTGGGCAGCACCGGCAGCGCGAAGTAGGACGCGAGCGGGGTATCCACCGTCGACCCGAGGATGTTGGCGAACCTGAGCACGCACACGGCCACGTCGGGGCGGCGCCGCGCGAAGCCCCGCACGTACCCCTCGACCTCGACGGCGTCCTTCGCGAAGCCGCCGCTCGGCAGGGACTTGGCCGGGGTGGTCTCGGTGAACACCGCCGGGTCGCGGGGTGCGGAGCCGTAGACGTTGGTGCTGGACTTCACCACCAGCCTCCGCACGCTCGGGGACTTCTGGCAGGCACCCAGCAGTTGCATGGTGCCGATGACGTTGGTCTCCTTGACCGTGGCCCGGCTGCCGCCGCCCAGCGCGGTCCCGGTCACGTCCATGTGGACGACCGTGTCGGCGGACGTCTCGGCCAGCACCCGCGCGATGGTGGGCTGCCGGATGTCCGCCTGGACGAAGTCGGCGCCGCCCAGATGGTGCTCGGGCGGGACCGCGTCCACGGCGACCACCCGCTCCACCTGGGGGTCACGCTGGATCCGCCGGACGAACCGGCCGGCGAGCCGGCGGGCGGCTCCGGTCACGAGCACGATCTGTCCCAAGCTCAGCGCCTTCCTCCACGTCGCGTGCCGCGTTCCCCGTGTGCGGCCAACCTATCTCGTCGATGTCGCATTGCGATGACGGCCGACTGCGGTGTGTGACGCGTGTGGCCCCCCACCGCACGGGTGAGGGGCCACGGACACGCTCTCGCGATGTCGCGCACTAACGAGTGGCGACCGGCGTCACTACTTCTTGTTGCGACGCTGGACGCGGGTGCGCTTCAGCAGCTTGCGGTGCTTCTTCTTGGCCATCCGCTTGCGCCGCTTCTTGATAACAGAGCCCACGACTACCCTCGCTCACTTCTCATCACTCGGTGTTTGGGCGCCATGGGCCCACACGACCTACGAGGGGCTAGCCTACCCGCCCGAGTGCTGAGGTCGTTAATCGAGGTTCCGGAGGGATCCGGCGGTGCCGTGTGGCGCCCGTGCCGTCCGGCGGCCACAGGACGGACCCCTCCGGCGCCGTCAGGCGGTTTCCACCCCCACATAGCTCTCGCGAAGGTACTCGTGAACCGCTTGCTCCGGGACGCGGAAGGACCGCCCCACCCGGATCGCGGGCAGATGACCGCTGTGCACCAGCCGGTACACGGTCATCTTCGACACTCGCATCACCGAGGCGACCTCCGCCACGGTAAGGAACTGAACCTCGTTCAGAGGCCTCTGGTCAGCTGCAGCCATGACACACCTGCACCTTCCGCACTCGACGGCCACCGGCTTCCCCTTCCGGTGACTCTTCGTCGCTGCGTGCTCACTCCCCAGACTAGGGGCGGGTGATGCGAGTGGGGAAGAGGTGCACGCATCGACGGCCTACGGCGACAGACCCGCTCGATTGAGCACGTAGCGGATGAGCGGACGGTAGTACGCGGCTCGCACACCGTCATCAAGTGGAACGACGACGGACACGCGCCCCTCCGCCTGCCCCACGAACGGGGCGGGATCGTCCGTGTCGGCCAGCCCCATGGCCTCGAACCCCAGCTGACCTGCTCCGCAGACCCAGCCGTGGTCCCCGATCACCAGCCCGGGCAACGGGCCGCCGGCGTCCGCGGCCGCGTCGAGCGCCACCCGAACCGGGAGCGGCGAATGCGTGTGCGCGCCGGGCTCACAACCGGGGCGTCCGGGGTCTGCGGGCCGCACCAGGGCGACTCCTCGTACGTAGTCGAGGCGGTGCGTACGTAGACCGAACCGGGTCGTTATGTCGACACAGCGACCCTGCGCCGGGGTGAGGACAGTACATCCCGCCGCCGACAAGGCGTCCGCCAGCGCGGCGTAGAAACCGAGCAGCCGGTGCGGGTGCCCGGTACCGAGGAGCACCGCCGCCCGGCGCCGGGCGGCCGCGCGGAGCCCGTCCGCGAAGGCGCCCAGGGCGGCCAGGGTCAGCTCCGGGTCAATCACATCATGGCCGAAGGTGTGCAGCGGGTCGGCCGAGACCCCGCACTTGCGCGCCATCAACCCGATCAGTTCCCGTTGCCCCCAGGGTCGTTCTGGATCGATCCCGATCAGCGCGCGGGGGTCCCCGGCCGCGAACAGCCGATAGCTCCGCAGGCTCACCTCACGCGTGGTGGCCACGACCCCGGCCAGTCCGGCACGCACCAGATGGGCGCGCAGCGCAGCGGTGCTCGACACGAGGCGATGGTGCCGGACCGGCGACCCGCGCGTCCCGAGAACAGGTGAACACCGCACGGTCGGCGTAATACGCCCGGCCCCGCCTCCGGCCCCGCCCCCGGGCCCGGGCCCGGGCCGGCGGCTACGGCCCTTCTGCCCGGTGCTCTTCTCCCTCGGCGTGCTCCGGCCGTCCTGGCCGCCACCCTGCTCACCCGGCGGTACCTCCGGCCCTCCGGCCCTTCTGCCCGGCGGACTCCGCCGGCTCCGCCCGGCCCCTCCCGCCCGGCGGCCCCGCCCGCTACGCCAGCAGCCCCCGCAGTGGGAACGCCGCCCGCCGGGTCGCGCGGATCGCCTGGTCCAGGCGGTCCGCCGGGTCGTACCCCGCCTCCCAGTCGGCCCACGTCACCGGCCACCGCCCGTCCGTCATCCGCAGCGGCCCCAACTGCCGTGTCCGCGCGTACACTTCCTGCCGCCAGCTCTCCGGAATCACCGTCTCCGGCTCCACCGGACGCCCGGCCGCGATCCCCACCAGGTGCGTCCAGGACCTGGGGACGACGTCCACCACCGCGTAGCCGCCCCCGCCCAGCGCGACCCAGCGCCCGTCGGCGTACTCGTGCGCCAGCTCGTGGCACGCCACCTGCACGGCGCGCTGCGCGTCCAGCGACACCGCGAGGTGCGCCAGCGGGTCCTCGAAGTGGGTGTCGGCGCCGTGCTGCGTCACCAGCACCTGCGGCCGGAAGTCCGCGAGCAGTTCCGGGACGATCGCGTGGAACGCTCGCAGCCACCCCGCGTCCCCGGTCCCGGCCGGCAGCGCCACGTTCACCGCCGAGCCCTCCGCGCAGTCGGCGCCCGTCTCCTCCGGCCAGCCGGTCTGCGGGAACAGCGTCCGGGGATGCTCGTGCAGCGAGACCGTCAGCACCCGCGGGTCCTCCCAGAACGCCGCCTGTACCCCGTCCCCGTGGTGCACGTCGACGTCGACGTACGCGACCCGTTCGGCACCGAGTTCGAGGAGCCGGGCGATCGCCAGCGCCGCGTCGTTGTACACGCAGAAGCCGGACGCCGCGCCGGGCATCGCGTGGTGCAGCCCGCCCGCGAAGTTCACCGCGTGCAGCGCGTCGCCGTGCCACACCGCCTCCGCCGCCCCCACCGACTGACCGGCGATCAGCGCGGAGACGTCGTGCATCCCGGCGAACGCGGGATCGTCCATCGTCCCCAGCCCGTACGCCCCGTCGGCCGCCCCCGGGTCCGCCGACGCGGCCTTCACCGCCTCGATGTAGTCCAGCCGGTGCACGAGCCGCAGCGTCGACTCCCCGGCCGGCTTCGCCGCGACCAGCCGCACCTCGCGGTCGAGCCCGAGGGCACCGACCAGTTTCCGGGTCAGGGCGAGGCGGACCGGGTCCATCGGATGGTCCCGGCCGAAGTCATACCCCGTTACTGCCTCGTCCCACATCAGCTGTGCGCGGCCGCTCATGCCCGCCACCGTATCGGTCCGTCCGCGGCGCGAACGACCTGGCGTAGACCAGCGTCACCAGCACCAGAACCATCGGCACCAGCATCGCCCCGCGATAGCTCCACGCATCGCCCAGCGCGCCCACCAGCGGCGAGCCGACCAGGAAACCCACGTAGTTGAAGATGTTCAGCCGCGCGATCGCCGCGTCCGACGCCCCCGGGAACAACCGCCCGGCCGCGGCGAAGGTCTGCGGCACCAGCACACACAGCCCGAGCCCCAGCAGCGTGAACCCCAGCATCCCCGCCCAGGCCCCGGGCGCCGCGGCCACCACAGCGAACCCCAGCGCCGCCACCAGCGCGCCCAGCCGCACCACGGCCACCGCCCCGAACCGCCGCACCCCCACGTCCCCGATGGCCCGCCCCAGCAGCGTGGTCACCATGTAGACGTTGTACGGCACCGTAGACAGCTGCTCCGAACTCCCCAACGTGTCCTGAAGGTACTTGGCGCTCCAGTTGGAGACCGTCGAGTCACCGATGTACGCGAAGGTCATCACCAGGCAGAGCGGCAGCAGCAGCCGGAACACCAGCGCCCCGCCCGCTCCCCCGTCGCCGGTCCCCGGGACCCCGGCCGCGGCGGCCTTCCCGTCGACGTACCACCGGCTCCCCACCAACGTCGCCGGCAGCAGCACCGCCACCACCGGCAGGTACGACACCCACAGCGCCAGGTGCCAGTGCGCCCCCACCCAGGCCAGCGATGCGCCGACGATCCCGCCCAGGCTGTAGGCGGCGTGGAAACTGAGCATGATGCTGCGCCCGTACGTCCGCTGCAGGCTCACCCCGAGCATGTTCATCGACGCGTCCAGCGCACCCACCGCCAGCCCGAACACGCCGAGCGTCAACGCCATTTCGGCGACCCGGTCACCGGCCCCGGCACCGAGCAGCGCCAGCAGGACGACCGGCTGCGACCAGCGCAGCAGCCGGCTGGGCCGGATGCGCTTGACCAGGTTCTCGGTGGTGACGCTGCCGACCCCCGCCAGGATCGGCACGGCCGCCAGGAAGACCGGCAGCAGGCCGTCGGAGACCCCGTACCGGTCCTGGATCGCGGGGATGCGCGTCACGAGGAGGGCGAAGGCCGCGCCCTGGGCGAAGAAGCTGAACGCCAAAGAGGCCCTACCGCGCCGCAGCACATCTGTCATGGCGGCGAGCGTAGGGCCCGAGGCTACCTGTGGGTAGATCCGGTCAAAGATGAATTTCCCTCAGGTTCAGCTTCGTTCGGTCGGTGCCGGACGGTTCAGGCCGCGAGGGTGGTGGCGGCGACCGCGGGCTGCGCGGCCCCGGCCTGGCCGGCCTCGACCTCGGCGGCCAGCATCCCCTCCATCGGTGCGACGGCCAGCCCGCCACTGACCACGAAGGCGACCGCCAGCGCGCCGACCATGAAGACCGTGCCGAGCCAGACCATCGTGTCCACGGGCAGGGTGTACGCGCCCACCACCCGTCCCACGCACTCGGCCAGCAGCGCCAGGCCCCAGACGACGGAGAACACGCGCTCCTTGCTCCGGAAGGCGGCGGATCCGGCCGCCGCACCGGACATCAGGCGCTCCCAGGCGGCCTCCTTGGCGGCGTCGCCCTTCACCATGAAGGGCTTCATCCCCGCGGTCATCATCGGCTTGCCGAGCATCGCGGAGACCAGGATGCCGATCGCGACGGTGCTGCTGATCCCGCTGTCCTTGGCGAGCATCAGCCGCGGGTCACCGGAGACGAAGCTCAGCAGCAGTGAGGCGACGTTCACGAAGAGCATCAGAGCCGCCAGGGCGTTGGCCCGGCGCTCGCTGAACACGCTCCACACCGTCCGCGCGGCCGGCACCGCGCTGCTCCAGGCCAGCGCCGCGAAGGTGCTCATCCCGAACACGTCCTTGAAGGCGTAGTACGAGCCGAGCGGCACCGCGATGTCCAGGATCAGCGGCTTGAAGTTGTCCAGGACGCTCGGGTTCTGGGCGGTGTTCCGGCTGTGGTTCCCCGTGTTCTTCGTCATGCCCCAAGCTTCGCCGCCGCAGGGGGTCCGCCGACAGAAACGATCGTCCGGAGGTCCGCATGACAAATGTCAGCCCCGCGCCGGTGGCCTCGGTCATGCCCGGGATCAAACCAGCAGGTCAGCCAACTGGGCCATGTCGAGGAGGAGTCGGGTCGCGCCGTCGAGCCGGTCGGCGGGCGTCATGGCGGTGAACCCGTAGACGTCCATCCCGGCCGCCAGGGCGGCCCGCACGCCCAGCGGCGAGTCCTCCACGACCACGCACCGCCCGGGCGCGACGCCCATCCGCTCGGCCGCGTGCAGGAAGAGGTCCGGCGCCGGCTTGCCCCGCCCGACGTCCTGCGAACTGAAGATCCGGGCGTCGTCGAACCACCGGTCCAGCCCCGTCGTCCGGTGCCCCACGCGGATCCGCTCATGACTGCCCGACGAGGCGACGCAGTACGGCGTCCCGTCCGCCGCCAGCTTCTCCAGCATCTCGACGACGCCGGGCACCGGCTTCAGCTCTCGCCGGAACGCGGCGAAGACACGGGCGTGGAAGACGTCGTCGAAGTCGTCGGGCAGCCGCTCCCCCGTACGTTCCAGCACGAAGTCGTGGACCCGGTGCATGGCCGCCCCCATGTAGTCACGCAGGGAGTCCTCGTAGGAGGTGGGGTGCCCCAGCTCGGTCAGATAGGCGGCGAGGAGACGGTTCGAGATCGGCTCGCTGTCCACGAGCACGCCGTCATTGTCGAAGATGACGAGGTCATAGCGCATACCCAGGAGCCTAGACAGCCCCTGGAAAGCAGAAAACCCCGCACCATGAGGTGCGGGGTTTTCCCTAAAATTTGTTCGGCGGTGTCCTACTCTCCCACAGGGTCCCCCCTGCAGTACCATCGG
>NZ_JBHJUW010000093.1:0-34781 GCF_042268205.1 Streptomyces sp. NPDC056160 | reverse complement strand
CTGCGGGACGCCGTGGCCGAGGGGCTGATGCCGACCGTCGGTCGCTGGCTCGGCACCGGCGCTGCGACCTCCGCGGCCACCGGCGCCCGGACCTCCGCGGCCACCGGCGCCCAGCCCCTGGTGACCGCCCCTGTGGCCGCCGCGGGCCCCGTCGCCGCCCCGGGCCAGAACACGGGTGCGAGCGCCGCCCCCACCCACCGGCTCACCCCCTGGCGCACCGACTGGTCCAGCCAGACCGGCGCGAGCCAGCTCGGGATCCTGCACGGCAGCAACCACGACGTCCCCGCCTTCCGCTGGTACGAGAAGGAGACGGGTGAGGTGATGGTGTGCAACCGCCCCGCCGGCGCCGTGGAGCTCCAGCGCCGGGCCGTCGAGCGCACCCGCGACGGCGGACTGCTCACCGCGGACGGCGCCAGCCGCGGCAACCTGTTCAGCGGCGGCGCCGACGAACTCGCCCTCGTCCTGTCCGTCTCCGCGCGCCGCGGCCGGGACAACCGTTCCCGCGCGGGTTACTTCGCCTACTTCTGCGACCCCGCCAACGCGGTGCGCACCGCCCTGTCCTTCGGCGCCGAGGTCGCCCGCGAGATCGGCGAGTCCGTGCGCGCCCGGATCCGGGGGCAGCGCCCGCGGGTCTCCCGCGGCGGCCTCTACCCGCTCGTGCGCGCCTTCGCGACCGTCGTCGAGCGGGACGTCGTCGTGGCCGCCGTGATGGGTGACCTGCTCGCCGGGCGCACCGCCGTCTACGCCGACCTGGTCGCCTACGACGAGGTCGCCCACCACTCCGGGCCGCGCAGCCAAGACGCGGCGAAGGTCCTGCGACGACTCGACCGCGCGCTCGCGCTGATCGAGAACGTCGCCGAGCACGCCCCGCGCCCGTACCGGATCGTCGTCCTGTCCGACCACGGCCAGAGCCCCGGCGAGACCTTCCACGCCCGCTACGGCCTCACCCTCGGCGACCTGGTCCGGGCCGGCTGCGGGCTGCACGTGCCGCGCAAGGCCGAACGGACCCGGAGCGGGGCCGAGGCACGGGCCGCCGTGCGGGCCGCGCTGCGCCGTCCCGTGGAGGAACCGGGCGAGCGGCACAGCGGTGCGGGCCGCCGCTATGAGCCCGTCGTCCTGGCCTCCGGCAACCTCGGTCTGGTCTCCTTCCCGGACGTGCCGCACCGCATGAGCCGTGAGGAGATCGACGCGCGCCACCCCGCGCTGCTGCCCACCCTCGCCAACCACCCCGGCGTCGGCTTCCTGCTCGTGCGCAGCGAGGAGCACGGCGGCGTGGTGCTCGGGGCGCGCGGTGCGCAGATACCCCTGGCCGACCTCGATGCCGACCCCGGACCGCTGGCCGCCTTCGGGCCCGGCGCCGCTGACGCCGTCCGCCGCACGCACTCCTTCCCGCACACCGCGGACATCATGGTCAACTCCGCCTACGACCCGGCCGACGGCGAGGTCCTCGCCTTCGAGGAGCAGATCGGCTCCCACGGCGGTCTCGGCGGGGCCCAGGGCCGCCCCTTCCTGCTGTCGCCGCTGAGCTGCTCACCGCCCGCCGACGACGGCGCGGACCTCGTGGGCGCCGAGCGGATCCACCGGGTGCTGCGCCGCTGGCTGGGCGAGGCCGCCGACGGCCCGCAGGTGCCGCGCGAGGCGGAGCCGGAGGAGCGGGCCGCCTGACCGGCACCCACCGCCCGCCGCTCCGGCTCCCGCCTGCCCGACCGTGCGCCGGCCCGTCCGACTCCCACCTGCTCGCCTGCCTGTCCGACCGCCCGACGGCGCGACCGCTCGCCCGCGGGACGAGGGCGGACCGAGAACGCCCCGCGGCACGCTCCGTTCATTGGGTACGCGCGGCGCGGATGTGATCGGATGGGGGCGACGGAACCCGGATACGGGTGCCAAGGCGAAAGGCAGGAAACACACCGTGGCAACCACGCGTACCGCTCACACCTCCTGGGAAGGCAATCTGCTCGACGGCAGCGGCGTCGTCACCCTCGACTCCTCCGGCATCGGCGAGTACCCGGTGTCGTGGCCGTCGCGCGCCGAGCAGCCGAACGGGAAGACCAGCCCCGAGGAACTGATCGCCGCCGCCCACTCCAGCTGCTTCTCCATGGCGCTGTCGCACGGTCTGGCCGGTGCCGGCACCCCGCCCACCAGCATCCGGACCAAGGCCGACGTGACCTTCCAGCCGGGCGAGGGGATCACCGGCATCCACCTGACCGTCGAGGGCACCGTCCCCGGCATCGACAACGACGCGTTCGTCGCCGCCGCCGAGGACGCCAAGAAGAACTGCCCGGTCAGCCAGGCCCTGACCGGCACGACGATCACCCTGGACGCCAAGCTCGCCTGACCCGGCAGCAGCCCTCCGGCGGCGCGCCCCCTTCGCACGTTCTCGCGGCGAGGGGCGCGGCGCCGCCGTGTTTCCCCGCCCGCCTGGGTACCCGGAGTGGCAGAGGCGGAAAGGAGACGACGATGGCACGTGCGGTCGGGATCGATCTCGGGACGACGAACTCGGTGGTGGCCGTCCTGGAGGGCGGCGAGCCCACCGTCGTCGCCAACGCGGAGGGCGCGCGGACCACGCCGTCGGTCGTGGCGTTCGCCAAGAGCGGTGAGGTGCTCGTCGGCGAGGTCGCCAAACGGCAGGCGGTCACGAACGTGGACCGCACCGCCCGCTCCGTCAAACGCCACATGGGCGACACCCAGTGGCGCTTCCCCGAGCAGGGCTCCGTCGACGGCACCCGCTACCGGGCGCAGGAACTGTCCGCCCGGGTGCTGCAGAAGCTGAAGCGGGACGCGGAGGCCTACCTCGGGGAGGACGTCACGGACGCGGTGATCACCGTGCCCGCCTACTTCGACGACGCCCAGCGCCAGGCGACCAAGGAGGCCGGGGACGTCGCGGGCCTGAAGGTCCTCAGGATCATCAACGAGCCCACGGCCGCCGCCCTCGCCTACGGCCTGGACCGGGGCGAGGAGCAGACCGTGCTCGTCTTCGACCTCGGCGGCGGCACCTTCGACGTGTCCCTGCTGGAGATCGGCGAGGGCGTCATCGAGGTCAAGGCCACCAACGGCGACACCCACCTCGGCGGCGACGACTGGGACCAGCGCGTCGTCGAGCACCTGGTCAAACGGTTCAAGGGGCAGTACGGCGTTGACCTGAGCAACGACAAGATGGCGGTGCAGCGGCTGCGCGAGGCCGCCGAGAAGGCGAAGATCGAGCTGTCCTCCTCCACCGAGACCTCGATCAACCTGCCGTACATCACCGCCTCCGCCGAGGGCCCGCTGCACCTGGAGGAGAAGCTCACCCGGGCCCAGTTCCAGGAACTCACCGCCGACCTGCTGGACCGCTGCAAGGAGCCGTTCCACCAGGCCGTGAAAGACGCCGGCGTCAAGCTTTCCGCCATCGACCACGTGATCCTCGTCGGCGGCTCCACCCGCATGCCCGCCGTCACCGACCTGGTCCGCGAACTCACCGGCAAGGACCCGCACAAGGGCGTCAACCCCGACGAGGTGGTAGCCGTGGGCGCCGCTCTCCAGGCCGGTGTGATCCGCGGCGACGTCAAGGACGTACTGCTGCTCGACGTCACCCCGCTGTCCCTGGGCATCGAGACCAAGGGCGGCATCATGACCAGGCTGATCGAGCGCAACACCACGATCCCGACAAGGCGTTCGGAGATCTTCACCACCGCCGCCGACAACCAGCCCTCGGTCGGCATCCAGGTCTACCAGGGCGAACGCGAGATCGCCGCGTACAACAAGAAGCTCGGCGTCTTCGACCTCACAGGGCTGCCGCCCGCCCCGCGCGGGGTGCCCCAGATCGAGGTCGCCTTCGACATCGACGCCAACGGCATCATGCACGTGTCCGCGAAGGACCTGGCCACCGGCCGCGAGCAGAAGATGACCGTCACGGGCGGCTCCGCCCTGCCCAAGGACGACATCGACCGCATGATGCGTGAGGCCGAGCAGTACGCCGAGGAGGACCGCTCCCGCCGCGAGGCCGCCGAGACCCGCAACCAGGCCGAGCAACTCGTCTACCAGACCGAGAAGTTCCTCCGTGACAACGGCGACCGGGTTCCTGGCGAGACGAAGAGCGAGGTGGAGTCGGCCGCCGCCGAGGTGAAGGGACTCCTGGAGCACGACGCCGACACCACCGCCCTGCGCACCGCGGTGGACAAGCTCGCCTCGGTCAGCCAGAAGATGGGCCAGGCCCTGTACGCCCAGGCCCAGCAGAGCCCGGCGCAGGACAGCGGCGCCGGCGCGGGGGAGCACACCGGGCCGCGGGAGGACGAGGGCGTGGTGGACGCCGAGATCGTCGATGAGGACCGGGGCGAGGGGAACACCAAGGGCCCGGCCGCCTAGACCGTCCACCCGGACGGGCAAGGTCTGCGAGCCGGTCACGCGGTGACCGCGCCCGGCCGCCGGTGTCAGCAGCTCTCGCGGCACTCCCGCAGCAGCTTGCGGGTGCGTTCGGCCGGAGCGGCGCGGGCGATCATGTGGTCGAGGACCTCCAGGTGCGCGGAGACCTCCCTGCGCGAGTCCAGGTACAGCGCGCCGGTCAGGTACTCGGTGTAGACCAGGTCGGGCAGCTCCGGCTCGGCGAAGCGGAACAGCGAGAACGGCGCGTACGTCCCCGGGTGCGGGCCGTCCGCGAACTCCGCGACCTGCACCGTCACGCGGTCCCGCTCGGTGAACTCCAGCAGCTTGTCCAGCTGGCCGCGCATCACCTCGCCGCGGTTGCTCACGGGCCGCCGCAGCACCGTCTCCTCGACGATCACCCACAGGTGCGGCGCGTCCGGCCGCTCCAGCAGCTCCTGCCGGGCCATGCGCAGTGCCACGTGCCGCTCGATCGCCTCCGGACCCGTCTGCCCGACCGTCCCGGCCTGCAGCACGGCCCGCGCGTACTCCTCCGTCTGGAGCAGGCCGGGCACGAAGTGCGGCTCGTAGGAACGGATCAGCCGGGCCGCGCCCTCCAGGCTCACGTACAGGCTGAACCACTCCGGCAGCACGTCGTGGTACCGCTGCCACCAGCCCGGCTCGTTGGCCTCCTCGGCCAGCCGCACGAAGGCGGCCGCCTCCTCCTCGTCGACCCCGTACGCCGCCAGCAGCACCTGTACGTACGGGATCTTCAGCGAGACCTCGGCCAGCTCCATGCGCCGTACGGTCGCGGCCGCCACCCGCAGCACGCGGGCGGCCTCCTCACGGGAGAGCCCGGCCGCGTCGCGCAACTCCTGCAGCCTCCTGCCGAGCACCACCTGCCCCACGGTGGGCGCGGGCCGCCGCTCACTCACGCCACGCCTCCCCACGCGCGCCGACATCCGCGCAGCAGTGTGTCACACCCAATCAAGGCATCATCGTGCGAAGGTGTTTCACCGTCGCCGGGTCGGCCGGCAGGAACGTCTCGATCGCCAGCTCGGCCACCGTGACGTCCATGGGCGTGTTGAAGGTGGAGATCGACGACACGAACGACAGCACCTGTCCCTCGTGCTCGATCCGCATGGGCAGCGCGAAGTACGGCACCTCCCCGGCCGCCTCCTCCTCGACCGCGCCCGCCACCGGCTCCGGCAGCGGGTAAGCGGCCACCTCCTCGTACAGCGCCCGCAGCGCCCCGGAACGGTGCAGCGCGATCTGCCGCTCCATCTGCGCCAGCAGATGCCCGCGCCACTCGCGCAGGTTGCGGATGCGCGGGGCGAGACCCTCCGGGTGCAGGGTCAGCCGCATCGCGTTGAGCGGCGCGGTCAGCAGCCGCTCCGGGACCCCCTCCAGCAGCATCGCCACACCGCGGTTCGCCGCGACCACGTCGTACACCGCGTCGACCACCAGCGCCGGATACGGCTCGTAGCCCTGGATCAGCCGCTCGAGTCCCTCCCGCAGCGCGCCGAGCGCCGGGTCGTCCAGCGGCGTCTCCGGATAGTGCGGGGCGTAACCGGCCGCCAGCAGCAGCGCGTTGCGCTCGCGCACCGGCACGTCCAGGTGCTCGGCCAGCCGCAGCACCATCTCCTCGCTCGGCCGGGACCGGCCCGTCTCGACGAAACTGATGTGCCGGGCCGAGGAGTCGGCGCGCAGCGCCAGTTCCAGCTGACTGATCCGCCGCCGCTCCCGCCAGGCCCGCAGCAGCGGGCCCACGCCACGGTCCGAGGGGGCGGTGGGAACCCGGACGTCACCGGTCGCGAGAATGGTCATACGTACGACCGTAGTCGAACCGAACCACTGCGAGGAGTGGGCGCATGAGCGAGTTGTGGAAGCCGTCCGGGGAGGCGACGGCCGTGTACCGGGCCAGGGTGCGCGGCTGCCTGCTGGGCGGGGCCGTCGGGGACGCCCTCGGCTACCCCATCGAGTTCAGCGCCCTGGACCGGATCCGCGCCACGCACGGCCCGCGCGGCCTCACCGGCCTGGTCACCGCCGCCGCGGACGCCGGAGAGGTCGGCCTGATCAGCGACGACACCCAGATGACCCTGTTCACCGCCGAGGGCATCCGCCAGGCCCAGCAGCAGGGCCACGGCCCCCGCCTGGGCAGCGGCGGCTTCCGGCTGGTTCGCTGGGCCTACGAGCGCTGGCTGGAGACCCAGAGCCGCACCGGACCGCACGCGAGCGAACTCGCCCGGCCCACCGGCGGCTCCTACGCCGGCCCGCGCGGCGGCCTGGTCACCGAGGCGTGGCTGTACTCCCGCCGTGCGCCCGGCAACGCCTGCATGTCCGGCCTCGCCCTCGACCTCGTGCCCGACCCCGCCGCCGTGCTCGGTGCGCCCGGACCCATCAACTCCGACTCCAAGGGCTGCGGCGCGGTGATGCGCTCGGCGCCCTTCGGCCTCACCGGCGCCGGCCCCGAGTCGGCCTTCGACAGCGCCGCCCGCTGCGCCCAGATGACCCACGGCCACCCCACCGGCTACTACGCGGCCGGCGCCTTCGCCGCGATCATCGCCTGCGTCGTGGCCGGGGACTCCGTCGAGGGCGCGGTGCTGCGCTCGCTGCGCCTGCTCGGCCGCCACGCCGGCCACGAGGAGACCACAGCGGCCCTCACCCGGGCCCTGGACCTGGCCGCCGAGGGCAGCCCGAGCGCGGAGCAGGTGGAACGGCTCGGCGCCGGCTGGGTCGCCGAGGAGGCCCTGGCCATCGGCGTCTACGCCGCCCTCGCCGCCTCCGGTGTCGAGAACGCCCTGCTGCTGGCCGTCAACCACTCGGGCGACAGCGACTCCACCGGGTCGATCTGCGGCAACATCCTCGGCGCCCGGTACGGCGACCACGCTCTGCCGCACGCCTGGGTGGAGCGCGTGGAGGGACGGGCCCGCATCGCCGCCCTCGCCGACGACCTGGCGGCCGGATCCGTGCCCGCCTGACCTCCGACCGCACCGCGGACGCGGGACCCGGCGACCTTCCTGTGGCAGGCTGAACAGGGCAGGCTGAAGGGGCGGCCGGACCGGTTCGCCCGCAGACCGCCACCACAGGCGCGCCGTCCGGCGGCGCCCAGGAAGGGAGCCGGCCCATGCCCGCAGAACCGCTGTCGCAGAAGGAGATCGAGGACCGGCTGGCGGAACTGCCCGGCTGGTCCCTGGACGGCGACCGCCTCACCCGTTCCTACCGGCTCGGCTCGCACTTCGCGGCGACCGCGATGGTCGTGCACATCGCCCAGGTGCAGGAGGAACTGGACCACCACTCCGACCTGACCCTCGGCTACAACAGCGTCTCCCTCAGCGTGAACACGCACAGCGCGGGCGGCGCCGTCACCGAGCTGGACTTCCGGCTCGCCCAGCGGGTGCAGGACCTGGCGCCGGTCCACGGCGCGAGCTGAACCGCGCCGGACGCGACCGGGGGCCGCGTGCTGGACTACGACGAGGAAGCCGAACGCTATGACACCGCGCGCGGCGGCGAGCCCCGGGCCGCCGCCGCGGCCGGTGCGGTCCTCGGCCTCCTGCCCGAGGGCACCCGTCACCTGCTCGACGCCGGCTGCGGCACCGGCATCGTGACCCGCCGCCTCGCCGCCGCCCGTCCCGCGGCGCGGGTGACCGGCGTGGACCTGGCACCGGCCATGACCCGCAGGGCCGCCGCGCGGCTGCCCGGCGCCGTCGTCCGTGCCGACATCCGCCGCCTGCCCTTCGCCGACGGCCTCTTCGACGCGGTCACCAGCGTCTGGCTCCTCCATCTCGCCCCGAGCGACACCGACGCACGCGCCGTCGTCGCCGAGTGCGTCCGCGTACTGCGCCCCGGCGGGGTGTACGTCACCACGGTCGACAAGGCCGCCGCGCACAACGTGGGCAGCGACATCGACGCCGTGCTCGCCTCCCGGCCGCCGAGCCCGGCCCGGGACGCGGACGGTCTGGTCACCGGGTACGCCGTCGCGCTCGGTCTGGTCCCGGCCGCGAAAGCGCGCTTCCGGGGGCGAGGCCAGGGCCGCAGCCCCCGCCGTACCATCGACGACCTGCGGCGCGGCTGGTTCGTCACGCTGCCGCCCGGCGATCCGCTGGCCGACGGCTTCGCCGCCCGGCTCGCGGCCCTGCCCGACCAGGACCGCCCGCGCCCCGATCCGGTCTTCAGCCTGCGCGCGTTCCGCAAGCCGGCCGCCGGCTGAGCAGGCAGGGGCGCGGCGCGTCCGCTCCTGCGTCGTCTTCAGCAGGCGTGCGCGTCTTCGTCAGGGAGGCATGAACCGGTTCCTCTCCTTGCGGGCCGGCGCGCTCGGACGACCTTGCGGGTCGGCGCGCTCGGAAGAGGGGCAGGGAGCGGGGAGAAGCGGGGCGGGGCGACAAGCCATGACCAGTGGGAGCGCTCCCATAGTGCGGACGTGTCAGGGAACGGTCAAGTCCTTGACGGACCGAAAACATTCGGAACCCCTCTGACGAGCCGGGTCGAGGGAAAGTGCGCCGAAAGTCAGGAAGCCCCCTGTTCTTCACCGGCACTTGGCGCTACCTTCACTCGCACCAGTGGGAGCGGTTCCATCAGTCGGCGCGTCCGCCACGACACGCCCGGTCTGCAAGGAGTCGCCCATGCGTCACCCCCCGCGTTCAGTACTTTTAGCCGCCGCCTCGGCGGTCGCGCTCGTCATGAGCGTGGTCGTACCGGTGGTCTCGGCGCAGGGAGCCACACCCGCGTGCACGGTGGAGTACTCCGTCACCAACCCGTGGGACACCGGCTTCCAGGCGGCCGTGACCATCACCGACCACCAGGAGCCGGTGAGCAGTTGGCGGCTGACCTTCGATCTCCCCGACGGCAGCCGGGTCACCCAGGGCTGGAACGCCGCATGGTCCCAGTCCGGCACGGCGGTGACCGCCGCGAGCGAGAGCTGGAACGGCGCGCTCGCCAACCGAGCGAGCGTCGGCGCCGGGTTCCTGGCCGGCTCGCCGGGGAGCACGGCCCTGCCGACGGCGTTCCGGCTCAACGGCACGGCTTGCCACACCGACCCGTCCACACCCCCGACCGATCCGGCCGCCCCCCCGACCGACCCGCCGCCCGCCGGTGACGGCAGGGCGCCCGCCCTGCACGTGAACGGCAACAGGCTCCTCGACGCCGACGGCACCCCGCGCCGGCTGCTCGGCGTCAACCGGTCCGGCGGCGAGTTCATGTGCGTCCAGGGCTACGGCGTCTTCGACGGACCCGTGGACGACGCCGCCGTGAAGGCGATCGCCGACTGGAAGGCGAACGCGGTGCGCATCCCCCTCAACGAGGAATGCCGGCTGGGACTCTCCAACGTGGACCCCGCCTACGCGGGCGAGCGCTACATCGACGCGGTCAAGCAGCTGGTGGCCCGCGTCGAGGCGCAGGGCATGACCCCGATCGTCGAACTGCACTGGACCAACGGCCAGTACACCGGCAACTCGGCGGGCTGCTCCGACGTGCACGCCACCTGCCAGAAGCCGATGCCCGACGCCCGGTACACGCCCTCGTTCCGGTCGTCGGCCGACGGCACCTTCAAGGACGACCGGGCCGTCGCCTTCGACCTGTTCAACGAGCCGTACCCGGACCGGGCCATGTCCGGCGCCACCGAAGCGTGGAAGTGCTGGCGCGACGGCGGCACCTGCCCGGGCATCGGCTACGAGGTCGCCGGGATGCAGGACCTCGTGGACGCCGTACGCGGCACCGGGGCGAAGAACGTGATCCTGGCCGGCGGGCTCGCCTACTCCCACGACCTGAGCCAGTGGCTGACCTACCGGCCCGACGACCCGGCGGGCGATCTCGTCGCCGCCTACCACGTCCACGACTTCAACACCTGCGCCAGTGAGAGCTGCTGGAACTCCACGCTCGCCCCCGTCGCGGCCCGGGTGCCGCTGGTCGCGGGGGAGATCGGCGAGAACACCTGCTCCCACGGGTTCGCCGACCGCGTCATGAAGTGGTTCGACGACCACGGCCTGTCCTACCTGGGCTGGACCTGGAACACCTGGGACTGCTCCTCGGGACCGGCCCTGATCACCGACTACGACGGCACGCCCACGGCGTACGGCACCGGGCTGCGCGACCACCTGCGCGCCCTCGACCACTGACCCCCTCCCGCACCACAGGCACCACAGGCACCACAGGCAAGAAGGGCACGAACGCACCACAGGCACATCAGCAGGTCTTCCCTTCCCACAGGAGGAATTCCCCACTCATGAGCCGCAGCAGAACAGCGATGCTCGCCGCCCTGACCCTGGTCGCCGGGGGCACGGGCCTGGCACTCACCGCCGTACCCGCCAGCGCCGGCGCCGCCGCCGCGCCCTGCACCGTCGACTACCAGGTGCAGAACCAGTGGAACACCGGCTTCACGGCCGCCGTCACCGTCACCAACAACGGCGCCGCCAAGTCGTCCTGGTCCCTGAAGTGGTCCTACGCCGGGGACCAGAAGGTCACCAGCGGCTGGAACGCGAAGATCACCCAGAGCGGTGCCGCCGTCACCGCCGCCAACGAGAGCTACAACGGCACCCTCGCCACCGGCGCCAGCGCCGCCTTCGGCTTCCAGGGCACCTACAGCGGCACCAACGCCGTCCCGGCCACCTTCACCCTCGACGGCGTGACCTGCAATGTCGACGGCGGCGGCACCACCGACCCGGGTGGCGGCACCACCGACCCGGGTGGCGGCACCACGGACCCGGGTGGCGGCACGACGGACCCGAGCGGGCGCGTCGGCAACCCGTACGACGGCGCCGAGGTCTACGTGAACCCCGAGTGGTCCGCGAAGGCCGCCGCCGAACCGGGCGGCAGCCGCATCGCGAACCAGCCCACCGCCGTGTGGCTCGACCGCATCGCCACCATCGAGGGCGTCGACGGCGGCATGGGCCTGCGCGACCACCTCGACGAGGCCCTGAAGCAGAAGGGCTCCGGCGAACTCGTCGTCCAACTGGTCATCTACGACCTGCCCGGACGCGACTGCGCGGCGCTCGCCTCCAACGGCGAACTGGGCCCCACCGACATCGACCGGTACAAGTCCCAGTACATCGACCCCATCGCCGCCGTCCTGTCCGACCCGAAGTACGCGGGCCTGCGGATCGCGACCGTCATCGAGCCCGACTCACTGCCCAACCTGGTCACCAACGCCGGCGGCACCAACACCACCACCGACGCCTGCGTGACCATGAAGTCCAACGGCAACTACGAGAAGGGCGTCGGCTACGCGCTGGACAAGTTCGGCGCCATCCCGAACGTCTACAACTACATCGACGCCGCCCACCACGGCTGGCTGGGCTGGGACTCCAACCTCGGCCCGTCCGTCACGGAGTTCCAGAAGGCCGCGACGAGCAACGGCGCGAGCGTGCACGACGTGGCCGGGTTCATCGTCAACACGGCCAACTACAGCGCCACCAAGGAGCCGTACTTCAAGGTCACCGACAGCATCAACGGGCAGACGGTGCGCCAGGCCAAGTGGGTGGACTGGAACCAGTACACGGACGAGCAGTCGTACGCGCAGGCGCTGCGGGACAAGCTCGTCGCGGCCGGGTTCGACTCTGGCATCGGCATGCTGATCGACACCTCCCGCAACGGCTGGGGCGGCGCCGCCCGCCCGGCCGGGGCCGGCCCGCTGACCTCGGTGGACGCCTACGTCGACGGCGGTCGCACCGACCGCCGCATCCACGTGGGGAACTGGTGCAACCAGAGCGGCGCGGGCCTCGGCGAGCGGCCGGCCGCCGCCCCGGCCGCCGGGATCGACGCCTACGTGTGGGTGAAGCCGCCGGGGGAGTCGGACGGGTCCAGCTCCGCCGTCTCCAACGACGAGGGCAAGGGCTTCGACCGGATGTGCGACCCGACGTACGGGGGCAACGCCCGCAACGGCAACAATCCCACGGGTGCGCTGCCCGACGCGCCGCTGGCCGGGCACTGGTTCTCCGCCCAGTTCCAGCAGCTGATGCAGAACGCCTACCCGCCGCTGCCGTGATCTGTGGCGCGTAGGTGATCCGCCGGGGCCCGGTCCGCGGCGAAGGCGCCGGCCGTCCGCTGCGGTCGGCCCTCGCGGGCCGGTCCCCGGCTTCGTGCCGGGGATCAGGCAGGCAATTCCGCACGCGGTTTTTTGCCGTATCGGCAAGTGGACTGGCCCCGGCCCGGTACGGCGGCGCACTCTGGCCGCACCGAGACGAGAGGCTGATCACCATGGCGCAGCAGCACGGGGGCCACGACGGTCCGCACCCCCACGGCCACCAGGGGCACCAGGGACCTGACCGGTCCGAGGGACACGAGGAGCACCAGGGGCACCACGGGCACCACGGGCACCACGGGCACGCCGACCTCGACTGGGCCGTGATGGCCCCGCTGCTGGAGTCGCAGGCGGAACTCTTCGCCCCGCTGTACCGGCGGGCGATGGCCTGGCTGGCGCGGGAGGTGGCAGAGCCCGGCCTGGTCGTGGACGCGGGCAGCGGTCCCGGTGTGGTCTCCTGCCTGTTCGCCGAGACCTTCCCGGGCGCCCGGGTCGTGGCGGTGGACGGCTCCGCGCCGCTGCTGGAGCGGGCCGCCGCCCGCGCCGCCCGGCTCGGCTTCGCCGACCGCTTCACCACGGTCACCGGCGAACTCCCCGGCGTCCTGTCCGACCTGGAGTACCCCGCCGACCTGCTGTGGGCCAGCAACAGCCTGCACCACCTGGGCGACCAGCGGGCCGCCCTGGCGGCGTGCGCCGAGCGGCTGGCGCCCGGCGGGACCCTCGCCCTGCTGGAGGGCGGCCTGCCCGCCCGTTACCTGCCCCGGCACATCGGCGTCGGGCGTCCCGGCCTGCAGGCACGCCTGGACGCGGTCGAGGCCGAGTGGTTCAGCCGGATGCGCGAGGGCCTGCCGGACTCCGTCGCCGCGACCGAGGACTGGCCCGCGCTCCTCGCCTCGGCCGGGCTCAAGCACACCGGCACCCGCAGTTTCCTCCTGGACCTGCCCGCGCCCGTCTCCGAACCGGCCCGCGCCTACGTCGCCGCCACCCTCGGCCGGCTGCGGGAGGGGGCGGCGGACGCCCTCGGCGCGGAGGACCGGGCCACGCTGGACCGGCTCCTCGACCCGGAGGACGAGGCGAGCGTGCACCGCAGGAAGGACGTCTTCGTGCTGAAGGCGCACACCGTGTACACGGCCGTGCGCATCGGCTGAGCCGCTCCGGTCCCGCACCCGCCGGACAGCGGGTGCGGGACACACGACGCAAAAGGGCCTCGGCCGGTGGCCCGCCGGCTCAGACGACGTCGAACGTCGCCGGGTCCGGACCCAGCCGCCGGTCCTCGTTCAGGGCGCTGATCGCCGCGAGGTCCTCGTCGTCCAGGCTGAAGTCGAAGACCTCGATGTTCTCCTTGATCCGGGACGGCGTGACCGACTTCGGGATGACGACGTTGCCGAGCTGCACGTGCCAGCGCAGCACCACCTGGGCCGGGGTGCGGCCGTGCTTCCGGGCGATCGCCACGATCGCCGGGACCTCCAGCAGGCCCTTGCCCTGGCCGAGCGGCGACCACGCCTCGGTCGCGATGCCCTGCTCCGCGTGGAACTCGCGGGCGGCGTGCTGCTGGAGGTGCGGGTGCAGTTCGATCTGGTTGACCGCCGGGACCACCGAGGTCTCGGAGATCAGCCGCCGCAGGTGCTCCGGCAGGAAGTTCGAGGTGCCGATGGCCCGCACCCGGCCGTCGGCGAGGAGCTTCTCGAACGCCTTGTACGTGTCGACGTACGCGCCCCGGGCCGGCAGCGGCCAGTGGATCAGGTACAGGTCGAGGTACTCCAGGCCGAGCTTGGCCAGGGACGCGTCGAAGGCGCGCAGCGTGCTGTCGTAACCGTGTTCGGCGTTCCAGAGCTTGGTGGTGACGAAGACGTCCTCGCGGGGGAGAGCGGCGGCGGCGATGGCCCTGCCGGTGCCCTCTTCATTGCCGTAGATCGCCGCTGTGTCGATGCTGCGGTACCCGGCCTCCAGGGCGGTGGTGACCGCGCGCTCGGCCTCGTCGTCCGGCACCTGCCAGACGCCGAAGCCCAGCTGGGGCATCTCGACGCCGTTGTTGAGGATGATCGGGGGGACCTGGCTGCTCACGGGCTGTTGATCCTTCGGTTGTCGTCAAAGTGGTACTCATATGGTCAACGATCACGAGCGGTGACGCATTCCTGACCGCCCGATCCGGCCGGTCCGCTCCATCCGTCCATCCAGCCGGCCGGTCGCCCGATCCGGCCGACCGCTCTGCTCACGCCCGGTACAGCGCCTCAACCTCGCCGGCGTACGCGTTCTCGATGGCCCTGCGCTTCAGCTTCAGCGACGGCGTGAGCAGGCCGTGCTCCTCGGTGAAGGGCTGCGCGAGGATGCGGAAGGTGCGGATCGACTCCGCCTGGGACACCAGCGTGTTCGCGGCGACCACCGCGCGCCGCACCTCGGTCTCCAGGTCGGGGTCGCGCACCAGCTGGGCCGGGGCCGGCTTCGGCTTGTTCCGCATCTTCAGCCAGTGCTCGACGGCCTCGTGGTCGAGGGTGATGAGGGCGGCGACGTAGGGGCGGTCGTTGCCGACGACGATGCACTGGGAGACCAGCGGGTGGTCGCGCACCCGCTCCTCCAGCACGCCCGGTGCCACGCTCTTGCCGCCGGAGGTCACCAGGATCTCCTTCTTGCGGCCGGTGATGGTGAGGTAGCCGTCCTCGTCGAGCGCGCCGAGGTCACCGGTGGCCAGCCAGCCGTCGTGCAGCGTCTCGTCGGTGGCCTTCGGGTTGTTGAGGTAGCCCTGGAAGACGTTCCCGCCGCGCAGCCACACCTCGCCGTCGTCGGCGATGTGCACGGTGACCCCGGGGATCGGCTGCCCGACCGTGCCGTAGCGGGTTCGCTCGGGCGGGTTGGCGGTGGCGGCGGCCGTGGACTCGGTCAGACCGTAGCCCTCGTAGACCTGCACGCCCGCGCCCGCGAAGAACAGGCCGAGCCGCCGGTCCATGCCCGAGCCACCCGACATCGCGTTGCGGATCCGGCCGCCCATGGCCGCCCGCACCTTGGAGTACACCAGCTTGTCGAAGAGCTGGTGCTGCATGCGCAGGGCGGCCGACGGGCCGGGACCCAGGCCCCACGCCTTGGCCTCGACGGCGTCCGCGTACCTCACGGCCACGTCCACGGCCTTCTCGAAGGGACCGTCCCGGCCCTCCCGCTCGGCCTTGCGCCGGGCCGCGCCGAACACCTTCTCGAAGATGTACGGCACCGCGAGGATGAACGTCGGCCGGAACGCCTGGAGGTCCGGCAGCAGCGCGGCGGCGTGCAGCTGCGGCTGGTGCCCGAAGCGGACCCGGCCGCGGATCGCCGCCACCTCCACCATGCGGCCGAAGACGTGTGCGAGCGGCAGGAACAGCAGGGTCGCGGCCTCGTCGCCCCTGCGGGAGTGGAACACCGGCTCCCAGCGGTCGATGACCGTGTCCGCCTCGGTCATGAAGTTCCCGTGGGTGAGGACGCAGCCCTTGGGGCGGCCGGTGGTGCCGGAGGTGTAGATGACCGTGGCGACCGACTCGGGCGTCACCGCCTCGCGGTGCCGGTGCACCACCTCGTCCTCGATGTGCGCGCCCGCGTCGTACAGCTCCTGCAGGGCCCCCGAGTCGAGCTGCCACAGCCGGCCGAGGCGCGGCAGCCGGTCGATGACGGTGGCGATCGTCATCGCGTGGTCCTCGTGCTCCACGACGGCCGCCGACACCTCGGCGTCGTAGAGCATCCAGGAGCACTGCTCGGCCGAGGAGGTCGGGTAGACCGGCACCACCTGGGCGCCGATGGTCCACAGCGCGAAGTCGAAGAGGGTCCACTCGTAGCGGGTGCGGGACATGATGGCGACCCGGTCGCCGAAGCGGACGCCCTGGGCCAGCAGCCCCTTGGCGAGGGCGAGGACCTCGTCGCGGAACTCGGCGGCGGTCACGTCACGCCACCTGCCCGACTCGTCCTTGCGGCCCAGCGCGATGCGTAGCGGGTCGTCCTGGGCATGCTGGAAGACGACGTCGGCCAGGCCGCCCACCGGCGGTGCCGAAGTCGACGGAGGGCTGGTGAACTCGCGCAAACCCCGCTCCCGCTCTCGGTCCCGCTCGGTCCGGTTCGCCTCCGGGGCGCCGGTGACGCTCCGCACAGCGCCGTGAAAGCTACCCCACGGGAATGCGGGGCGGCAGGGGGGCCGAAAGCGAGTCGTGCTCACGTCCGCCGAGGTCAGCGCCGGAAAATACGCTCACATGGGTAAGGGTCGGACAGAGTTTCTTACGGTTCAGTAAGTTTCGGTGCCGGTATCTCCACCGAATCTGTACGACCCCCGACGGCGCCGACGGCCCGGCGGAGCCCCGCCCGCGGGGCCCGTGGACGGTCATCCGCGGGCCTCGCGGACGGCCACCTCCGGGGCCGGGGCGGGGGTCCGCCGGGCCCGCGGACGGTCACCCGTGCCGGGCCCCCCGCACGACCGCAGGGCGCACGCGCCCGCCTCCGTGTCCGCCTGCCTTCGCGCCCGCCTTCGCGTCCGCCCGCCTCCGCGCCCGCTGCCGACCGCCGTCCACGCGGTGTCCGGACCGGCGCCGCCACCAGCACCCCGGGTCAGCGGCGGTGCAGTCGTTCGCCGCCCGTGAGGATCGCCTTGGCCAGCGCGTCGGCCGCGTGCCGGGCCGAGGGGCGGTGCCGGCCGTGGACCAGGACGAAGTCCACCCGGCCCAGCTCCGGCAGTCCGGCCCGCTCCGGAACGCGGACCAGGCCGGGCGGGATCAGCCCGCGCGAGTGCGCCATCACACCGAGGCCCGCGCGGGCGGCGGCGATCAGCCCGTTGAGGCTGCCGCTGGTGCACGCCACGCGCCACGGGCGGCCCTGCCGTTCCAGGGCCTCGAAGGCGAGCGCCCGGGTGATGCCCGGCGGCGGGTAGACGATCAGGGGCACCGGCCGGTCGGGGTCCAGCCGCAGCCGTTCCGCCCCGATCCACACCAGCCGGTCCTGCCAGACCGGTTCCCCGCTCGGGTCCTGGGGCCGCCGCTTGGCCAGCACCAGGTCCAGTTTCCCGGCGGCCAGCTGCTCGTGCAGGGTGCCCGACAGCTCCACCGTCAGTTCCAGGTCGACCTCGGGATGGTCGTAGCGGAAGCCCTCAAGGATCTCCGGCAGCCGGGTCAGCACGAAGTCCTCCGACGCGCCGAACCGGAGCCTGCCGCGCACCCGCGTGCCGGTGAAGAACGCCGTCGCCTGCTCGTGCACCTCCAGGATCCGGCGGGCGAAGCCGAGCATCGCCTCACCGTCCTCGGTCAGCTCGACCGAGTGGGTGTCGCGGGTGAACAGCAGCCGGCCGGTCGCGTCCTCCAGCCGGCGCACGTGCTGGCTGACGGTCGACTGGCGCAGCCCGAGCCGCCGGGCCGCGCCGGTGAAGCTGAGCGTCTGCGAGACGGCGAGGAAGGTGCGCAGGTGAGCGGGGTCGTACACGGACCCAGGTTAACCCGCTCATCGCGCAACGTGATGACAGTCAGAGCGTTAACCCCGTTTCCCGATCGCAGCCGCCGGCGGAACGATGGAGCCGAGACGAGGGAGCGGGGACCCGTGGGCTCCCGCCGGGGACCGCACGGTCCCCGCCCCGCCACGCCCGAGTGACGAGCAAGTGGAGCACCGTGAAACGCCTGCGCCCGCCGAGTCGGATGCCGATCGACCCGTACATCGTGCTGCTGCTGGCCACGGTGGGCCTGGCCGCGCTCCTGCCGGCCCGCGGCGCGGCCGCCCCTGTGGCCTCCGGCGCCTCCACCGCCGCGATCGCCTTCCTGTTCTTCCTCTACGGCGCCCGCCTGTCCACCCGGGAGGCGCTGGACGGCCTCAAGCACTGGCGGCTGCACGTCACCGTCCTGGCCTGCACCTTCGTGGTCTTCCCACTGCTCGGCCTCGCCGCCCGCGGCCTGGTGCCGATGCTGCTGGACCAGCCGCTCTACCAGGGCCTGCTCTTCCTCACCCTCGTCCCCTCGACCATCCAGTCGTCGATCGCCTTCACCTCCATCGCCCGCGGCAACGTGCCCGCCGCGATCTGCGCGGGTTCCTTCTCCTCGCTGGTCGGGATCGTCCTCACCCCGCTGCTCGCCGCGGCCCTGCTCGGCGGCGGCGGCGGCGGCTTCTCGGCGCACTCCCTGGTCACGATCGTGCTGCAACTGCTCGTGCCGTTCGTCGCGGGACAACTGCTGCGCCGCTGGATCGGGGGCTTCGTGGCCCGGCACAAGAAGGTGCTCGGGCTCGTCGACCGCGGCTCGATCCTGCTCGTCGTCTACACCGCGTTCAGCGAGGGCATGGTCCGGGGCATCTGGCACCAGGTCAGCCCGCTGCGGCTCGGCGCCCTGCTCCTCGTGGAGGCCGTGCTGCTCGCCGTGATGCTCGCGCTGACCTGGTACGGGGCCAGGGCGCTGCGCTTCGGTCGGCAGGACCGCATCGCGATCCAGTTCGCCGGGTCGAAGAAGTCCCTCGCCTCCGGGCTGCCGATGGCGAGCGTCCTGTTCGGCGCCCACGCCTCGCTGGCCGTGCTGCCGCTGATGCTCTTCCACCAGATGCAGCTCATGGTGTGCGCGGTGATCGCCAAGCGCAGGTCGCGCGATCCGGAGGCGGGGGAGACGGAGGGGCGGGGACCCCAGGAGCGGGAGCCGGACGCGGAGGGGTCGTCGGCGCGGGAGTCGGACGCGGCGCCCACCGGAGTCGGTACGGCGTCCCGTACGCGGTGACGCACGGCCCGGCTGCCTCGCCCGGCGCCGCAGCGGGGCGGCGCAGATCCGTGCGGGGCGGCGCAGATCCGGGCCGGGCCGGGCAGATCCGGGCCGGGCCGGGCAGATCCGGGCAGGGCGGGTCCGGGCCGGGTGGCGGGGCCGGTCAGGGCCGCAGCACCACCTTGCCCAGGTTGCCGTGCGACTCGATCGCCTCGTGCGCCTTCGCAGCCTCCTCCAGCGCGAACTCGGCGTGCACAGCGGGCCGTACCAGCCCCTGTTCGAACAGCCGCCAAAGCTCCTGCCGCCACCGCTCGTACCGCTCGGGCATCTCTCGGGCGATCCGCGCCATCTGGAAGCCGATCACCGACCGGGCACCGACGAGCAGGTCGTACGCCCGTATCGTCCCGCCGCCCGAGCTGTACGCCACCAGCCGTCCGCCCGGGGCGAGCGCGGCGACCGCCGGGGCGAGGAGGTCTCCGCCGACCGCGTCGAGGACGCAGTCGACCGGGTCGCCCCAGTCGTCGTCGCCGTAGACGATCACCTCGTCGGCCCCGAGCGAGCGGACGAAGTCCGCCTTGGCCGGGTCGGAGACGGCGCCCACGACGCGGGCCGCGCCCCGCACCCGGGCGAGCTGCACCGCGAGGTGCCCCACGCCGCCGGCCGCCGCCGTCACGAGCACCGACTCGCCCCGCTCCGGCCGGGCCGCCGCCAGGGCGCCGAGGGCGACGAGGCCGCTGCGGACCAGGGCGACCGCCTCGACGAAGGAGGCACCGGCGGGGACGGGGGAGGCCATGGCCTCGCGCAGCGGCGCGAAGTCGGCGTACCCGTGCCCGAAGCACAGCCCGGTCACCCGGTCGCCGGGCCGGAAACGGGTGACGTCCGCGCCGACGGCCGTCACCTCGCCGGCGACCTCCCCGCCCAGCGGGATCGGCTGGGCCGCCTCCGTGACCTTGCGGACGACGGGGAGCGTGACGCCGACGGCCGCACAGCGCAGGAGGAGTTCGCCGGGGCCCGGCTCGGGCACGGGTGTCTCTTCGACGAACAGGGGGCCACCGGCCGACCGGTACCGCACGCGGCGCATCGCACCTCCAGGAGAGGAGTTCGTTGGGAGTGCCAACGGTATCTCCTCGTTCGTGGGGGAGTCCAACGGTTTTTTGGCTAGGCTGCCGCCATGCGTGAAGCCGAAGCTCCCCTCGCCGAGATCCGTTCCCTGCCCAGCTGGCTCCTCGGCCGGGCCGCCGCCAGGGGAAGGGCCCTGGTCGCCGGCGCGCTCGCGGCGGAGGGGCTGAAGATGTGGCACCACGTGGTGCTCTCCGCCGTCCGCGACCTCGCCCCCGTCGCCCAGGCCGACCTCGGCCGCGGGGTGGGGCTCGACCCCAAGGACCTGGTCGGCGTCCTCAACGACCTCCAGGCCGCCGGTCACGTCGTGCGCGAGCCCGACCCCACCGACCGGCGCAAGAACGCGGTCTCCCTCACCGCCGAGGGCGCCCGTCTGCTGGCGCGCTGCGAACAGGCGGCCCGCGCGGCCAACGCGACCCTGCTGGCGCCGCTGTCCGCCGAGGAACGCGACGTCTTCATGGACCTGCTGGTACGGGTGTCGGGCACGCGTGAGTGAGGCGGGCGGCGCCGGCGGGGCTGCCCGCCGGCAGTCCCGGTGCGCGGGTCAGCCCTGCCCCGCCGGGGCCCGCAGGGCGATGCGCTCCTCGCCCGCGTAGACGTTCATCGAGGCGCCCCGCAGGAACCCCACCAGCGTCAGGCCCGTTTCCTTGGCCAGGTCGACGGCCAGTGACGACGGTGCCGAGACCGCCGCCAGCATCGGGATGCCCGCCATCACGGCCTTCTGGGCCAGCTCGAAGGAGGCCCGGCCGGACACCAGCAGGATCGTGCGGGACAGGGGCAGGGCGTCGTTCTGAAGGGCGCGGCCGACCAGCTTGTCGACCGCGTTGTGCCGGCCCACGTCCTCCCGTATGTCCAGCAGCTCCCCGTCGTCGGTGAACAGGGCCGCCGCGTGCAGCCCGCCGGTACGGTCGAAGACCCGCTGGGCCGCGCGCAGCCGGTCGGGCAGGCCGGTGAGGAGACCGGGGGTGACGCGCACCGGGGGTTCGTCGGCGATCGGCCAGCGGGCCGTCGTACGGACCGCGTCGAGACTGGCCTTGCCGCACAGGCCGCAGGAGGACGTGGTGTAGACGTTGCGCTCGAGGGTGATGTCGGGCAGGACGACGTCCGGCGCGGTCCGCACGTCCACCACGTTGTACGTGTTGGAGCCTGCCCCGAGCTCCCGGCTTCCCTCGGGCAGGGAGGCGCCCCCACCTGTCGCCCCCGCGCAGTACACGATGTTCACCAGGTCCGACGCCGCGCCGAGCACCCCTTCGCTGACCAGGAAGCCGGCGGCCAGCGCGAAGTCGTCGCCCGGGGTGCGCATGGTGATGGCCAGCGGCCTGCCGTCGAGCCGGATCTCCAGCGGTTCCTCGGCCACCAGCGTGTCCGGGCGCGAGGAGACCGCCCCGTCCCGGATGCGGAGCACCTTGCGTCGTTCCGTGACTCGTCCCATGTCCTGATCAGTCCCGGTTCTGTACGTGCTGTGGCCGAAACGGCCCTTGTCGCGAAGGGTGCCGCGCGCCACCGGGGCCGCCGTCCGGCGCGGTGGCCCCGACGGTCTCATTGTCCTGCACGCGACTCCGGCCAGGCACCCGGGCCCCGACAGCCCCGCCGCGTGCCTGACGGAACGCGTGCCTGACGGAAGCCGACAAGCCCGGCCCGCGTTTCCTGTGGCATCGCCTGCCCTCCTACCCGCGGGTCACTGATGAGACTGGTCCCTCCGCAACCCACGGCAACGAGGGGGACCCCCCATGAACGGCTCGCGCATCGCCGCCGTCGGCCACTACCAGCCCGCCAAGGTGCTCACCAACGAGGACCTGGCCGCCCTGGTCGACACCAGCGACGTGTGGATCAGGAGCCGCGTGGGCATCCGCACCCGGCACGTCGCCGCGCCCGACGAGCCGGTCGACGAGCTCGCCGCGCACGCCGCCGCCAAGGCGCTCGCGGCGGCCGGTCTCGCACCGGCCGACATCGATCTGGTCCTGGTCGCCACCTCCACGGCCGTGGACCGTTCCCCCAACACCGCAGCCCGCGTCGCGGCCCGCCTCGGTGTCCCGCGGCCGGCCGCGATGGACGTCAACGTCGTGTGCGCCGGCTTCACCCACGCCCTGGCCACCGCCGACCACACCGTGCGCGCCGGAGCCGCGACCCGCGCCCTGGTCGTCGGCGCCGACAAGATGACCGACGTGACCGACTGGAGCGACCGGTCGACCTGCGTCCTGGTCGGCGACGGGGCGGGCGCGGCCGTGGTCGAGGCCTGCGCGCCCGGCGAGAGCGCCGGCATCGGCCCGGTGCTGTGGGGTTCGGTGCCGGAGATGGGCCACGCGGTACGGATCGAGGGCACGCCCCCGCGGTTCGCGCAGGAGGGGCAGAGCGTCTACCGGTGGGCCACCACGCAGCTGCCGCCGCTGGCCCGGCAGACCTGTGAGCGGGCCGGTGTCGCGCCCGAGGACCTCGCCGCCGTCGTCCTGCACCAGGCGAACCTGCGCATCGTCGAACCCCTGGCCGGCCGGATCGGCGCGGTCAACGCCGTGGTCGCCCGCGACGTCGTGGAGTCCGGCAACACCTCGGCCGCGAGCATCCCGCTCGCCCTGTCGAAGCTGGTCGAGCGGGGCGAGGTGCGGCCGGGCGACCCGGTGCTCCTGTTCGGTTTCGGCGGCAACCTCTCCTACGCCGGTCAGGTCGTGCGCTGCCCCTGAGTGACCCGGTGCCCCTGCGGCGGGGGCCGACCGGCCCTCGCGGGAGGCGACTCGGGCGCCGAGTTCCCTCGCGCCGGGCCGAGCACCGTGACCTCCTCGGCGCGATCGCCGGCCACGAAGGGCAGCACGCCACCCGCCCGGTGCGCGAGCACGCCGCGCACATCCGCAGGTCGCGCCCCGAGAGCGGGCGGTCCTGGGTCCCGCGCACACCCGCAGGCCGCGCCCCTGGAGCGGGTGGCGCTGAGCTCCAGCGCACCCCGGCGGCGGCAGCAGTCGCGCGCCGACGCCGTACCGCCGCCCTTTGTCCTGTGAGAGGAGAAAGTCGGCGGCAATTCGTGCACAGCTTCTTCCCAGCTTCGGCGGTCACTGCTACGTTCCCCTCGAAAGCCCGGAACGAATGGCCGAATTGAGGCGGGGAGGGGCACGTGAGACGCATGACCGCTCGACCCGCCAACACGCACCAGGCCCGGCTGCTGAGGCTGCTGCGCGACTCCGGCCCCAGCTCCCGCGCCCAACTCGGCGACCAGGTCGACCTCTCCCGGTCGAAACTGGCCGTGGAGGTGGACCGGCTCCTGGAGACGGGACTGGTCGTCGCCGACGGTCTCGCCGCCTCACGCGGCGGCCGGCGTTCCCACAACGTCCGGCTGGCGCCCACCCTGCGCTTCCTGGGCGTCGACATCGGCGCCACCTCCGTCGACGTCGCGGTCACCAACGCCGAACTGGAGGTGCTGGGCCACCTCAACCAGCCGATGGACGTGCGCGAAGGCCCGGTCGCGGTCTTCGAACAGGTCCTCGCCATGGCGGCGAAGCTCCGGGCCTCCGGGCTCGCCGAGGGGTACGACGGTGCCGGGATCGGTGTCCCGGGCCCCGTCCGCTTCCCCGAGGGTGTCCCGGTCGCGCCCCCGATCATGCCGGGCTGGGACGGTTTCCCGGTGCGCGAGGCGCTCAGCCAGGAACTCGGCTGCCCGGTCATGGTCGACAACGACGTGAACCTCATGGCGATGGGGGAGCAGCACGCGGGCGTCGCACGCTCCGTGGGCGACTTCCTCTGCGTCAAGATCGGCACCGGCATCGGCTGCGGCATCGTCGCCGGCGGTGAGGTGCACCGCGGAACGACGGGCAGCGCCGGCGACATCGGCCACATCCAGGCCGTGCCCGACGGCCGCCCCTGCGCCTGCGGCAACCGGGGCTGCCTGGAGGCCCACTTCAGCGGCGCGGCCCTCGCGCGGGACGCCCTGGAGGCGGCCGCCCAGGGCCGGTCCGCCGAACTCGCGGCGCGGCTGGCCGCGGGCGGCACCCTCACCGCCGTCGACGTCGCCGCAGCTGCGTCGGCGGGCGACGCCACCTCGCTCGACCTGATCCGGGAGGGCGGCACCCGCACGGGCCAGGTCATCGCCGGGCTCGTCTCCTTCTTCAACCCCGGTCTGGTGGTGATCGGCGGCGGGGTCACGGGCCTGGGCCACACCCTGCTCGCCGCGATCCGTACCCAGGTCTACCGCCAGTCGCTGCCCCTGGCGACCGGCAACCTCCCCATCGTCCTTGGGGAGTTGGGGCCGACCGCCGGCATCATCGGCGCGGCCCGCCTCATCAGCGACCACCTGTTCTCACCCGCGTAGGCCCGGCCGTACCGGCGCAGCACCCCGGCGTACCGACCCGAGCACACCGCCCCGGCGTACCGACCCGAGCACACCGCCCCGGCGTACCGACCCCGGCACACCACTCCGGCGTACCGACCCCGGCGTACCACTGAGACCGGCCGCAGCACAGGCCGCGCCCACGGCACACGCACCACCAGCACAGCGCCTGCCCCACCCTGCCCGCCCTGCCCTGCAAGCGCTCACCCCGAAACCGCCCTGCCCCGCACGCCCACGTCCACGGCACGTCCGACCCACCCGGCCACCACGGCCCAGCCCCGCCCCCGCGAGCGAGCAAGCGCTTCCACAACTGTTCCCGCATCTCCCCGCTTCCACCACTCCCGCCCTCCAACCGGCCCGCGCCCCGCCCGCCGAGGGGAACCCACATGGCATCGGAACCACCCCTGCTCAGCATGTCCGGCATCACCAAGTCCTTTCCCGGAGTCCGGGCCCTCGACGGCGTCGACCTCGACGTCAGGGCCGGTGAAGTGCACTGCCTGCTCGGCCAGAACGGAGCCGGCAAGTCCACCCTCATCAAGGTGCTGGCCGGCGCCCACCAGCCCGACACCGGAACCATCCGCTGGCACGGCGAGCCGGTCGTCCTGCGCTCGCCGATCGCCGCCATGCGCCTCGGTATCGCCACCATCTACCAGGAACTCGACCTGGTGGAGCACCTGTCCGTCGCCGAGAACGTCCACCTCGGCCACGAGCCCACGGCGGCCGGCTTCGTCGTGCGCGGACGAGCGGCCCGCACGGCGACCGCCCGGCTGCTGGAACGGCTCGGCCACCCCGAGATCGACCCGGCGCGCCCGGTGGGGGAGTTGTCCGCCGCGCAGCAGCAGATCGTGTCCATGGCGCGGGCGCTCTCCCACGACGTACGGCTCATCGTCATGGACGAACCGTCCGCCGCGCTCGACCCGGAGGAGGTCGACAACCTCTTCCGTGTCGTCGCCGCCCTCACCGGGCAGGGCGTCGCCGTCGTCTACATCTCGCACCGGCTGGAGGAGATCCGCCGCATCGGCGACCGGGTCACCGTCCTCAAGGACGGCCGGGCGGTCGCGGGCGGGCTCGCGGCGAGGACCACACCGACCAGCGAGGTGGTCGCGCTGATGACCGGCCGTGACGTCGAGTACGTCTTCCCTCCACGGCCGGGCACCGCGCCCGAGGGCGACCCGGTCCTGGAGGTGCGGGGGCTCGCCCGGGACGGTGAGTTCGCGCCGCTCGACCTGGCCGTCCGGCCGGGGGAGATCGTCGGTCTCGCCGGACTCGTGGGGTCCGGACGCTCGGAGATCCTGGAGACGGTCTACGGCGCCCGCAGGCCGACGGCCGGTCAGGTCCTGGTCGACGGGGCGCCGGTGCGGCCCGGCAGCGTGCGCGCGGCGGTCCGCGCGGGCCTCGGGCTCGCCCCCGAGGAGCGCAAGGCGCAGGCGCTGCTCATGCTGGAGTCCGTCACCCGCAACGTGTCGGTCTCCTCGCTGGCCCGCTTCTCGCGCGGCGGCTGGCTCGACCGCGGCGCCGAACGCGGCGCCGCTCACGCCGCCACCCGCGAACTGTCACTGCGGCCCGACAACCCGGCCGTGCCCGTGCGCACCCTCTCCGGCGGAAACCAGCAGAAGGCCGTCCTGGCGCGCTGGCTGCTGCGCGGCTGCCGCGTCCTGCTGCTGGACGAACCCACCCGCGGCGTCGACGTCGGCGCCCGCGCCGAACTGTACGCGGTCGTACGGCGGCTCGCCGACGAAGGCCTGGCGGTGCTGCTGGTCTCCAGCGAGGTCCCCGAGGTGCTGGGCCTGGCCGACCGGGTCCTGGTGCTGCGCGAGGGACGCGTCGTGCACACCGCGCCCGCCCGCGACCTCGACGAGCACCGCGTACTCGACCTCGTGATGGACGCACACCCCGTGGCCAGTGAAGGGAGCCCGGCGTCATGACGCAGCACGTGTCCCCGCCCCGGGGCGGCACCGACAAGCAGGCGACCGCGAGCGGTCCGCCCACCTGGCGCGGCCTGCCGGCCCGCGCCGACGTCCGCACCCTCTCCCTCCTCGGGGTGCTGGCCGTGCTCGTCCTCATCGGCGGGCTCACCAAACCGGACGAGTTCCTCGACACCCGCAACCTCCAGCTCGTCCTCACCCAGGCCTCCGTCATCGGGGTCGTCACCGTCGGCATGACCTTCGTCATCACCTCCGGCGGCATCGACCTGTCCGTCGGCGCGATCGTCGCCCTGTCCTCGGTCTGGGCGACCACGGTCGCCACCCAGGAGTACGGCTTCGGCGGCATCCTCCTCACCGCCGTCCTGGTCGGCCTCGGCTGCGGCCTGGTCAACGGAGTGCTCGTCGCCTACGGCGGCATGGTCCCCTTCATCGCCACCCTCGCCATGCTGGCCTCCGCGCGCGGCCTGGCCCTCCAGATCACCGACGGCCGCACCCAGGTCGTCACCGTCGACGGCATCCTCAACCTCGGCGAACGCGACTCCTACGTGCTCGGCGTCCCGCCGCTGGTCCTGGTCTTCGCGGCCGTCACGGTCATCGGCTGGCTGGTGCTCAACCGGACCACCTTCGGCCGCCGCACCATCGCCGTCGGCGGCAACCCGGAAGCGGCCAGGCTGGCCGGCATCGACGTCCGCCGCCAGCGGCTCTACCTGTACCTGCTGTCCGGGCTGTGCTGCGGCATCGCCGCCTTCCTGCTGATCATCCTGTCCGGCTCGGGCCAGAACACCAACGGCAACCTCTACGAGCTGGACGCCATCGCGGCCGCGATCATCGGCGGCACGCTGCTCAGCGGCGGACGCGGCACCATCACCGGCTCGGTGCTCGGCGTGCTGATCTTCACCACGATCACCGACATCTTCGCCCTGAACAACCTGCAGAGCGACGTCCAGCAGATCGCCAAGGGAGCGATCATCGTCGCCGCCGTGCTGGTCCAGCGCCGTACCGCGAGCACGACCTGAGGAAAGGGTTCACCGCCATGTCGCCACTCACGAGCCGCAGAGGGCTGCTCTTCGGAGCCGCCGCCGTGTCCACCGGTGCCCTCCTCACCGGCTGCACCAGCAACGAGACCAAGGACGAGAAGACCGCGGGCAGCGACCGGCCGGCCGCCGACGACAAGCCGGGCAAGCACGTCACCATCGGCTTCGCCGGCCCGCAGGCCGACCACGGCTGGCTCAACGCCATCAACGACCAGGCCAGGAGCCGCGCCAGGAAGTACTCCGACGTCAGCCTGGAGAGCACCGAGGGCTCCAACGACACCGCGGCCCAGATCGGCCAGATCGAGACGCTGATCAACAAGAAGGTCGACGTGCTGGTGGTGCTGCCCGCCGACGGCAAGGCGCTCACCCAGGCCGGCTTGAAGGCCATGCGCGCCGGCATCCCCGTGGTCAACCTCGACCGGGTCTTCAACACCCCCCAGGCGTACCGCTGCTGGATCGGCGGCGACAACTACGGCATGGGGCTCAACGCCGGCCACTACATCGGCGAGAAACTCAAGGGCAAGGCGGACGCCCGCGTCGTCGAACTCGCGGGCCTGGACAACCTGGAGCTGACCAAGCAGCGCAGCCAGGGCTTCGACGACGCACTCAAGAACTACCCGAACATCAGGAAGGTGGCCCGCCAGGCCGCCGAGTTCACCGTCGAGTCCGGCCAGGCCAAGATGGCCCAACTGCTTCAGGCACAGCCGAAGTTCGATGCCCTGTGGAACCACGACGACGACCAGGGCGTGGGCGCGCTGCGCGCCATCGAGCAGGCCGGTCGCGACGACTTCCTGATGGTCGGCGGCGCGGGCGCCCTCACCGCCTTCCAGGCCATCAAGCAGGACAGCGGGGTCCTCAAGGCGACCGTCCTCTACCCGCCGACCATGGCCGCCTCGGCGATCGACCTCGCCCGCGCCCTCGGCCAGGGCAAGGGCGTCGGCGGCCTCGCCGAGTACGAGATCCCGTCGTCGATCACGCTCTACTCGGCCGTCGTCGACAAGACCAACGTCGACCAGTACATGCCCACCGGCTTCCGCTGAGCCGGCCGCACTCCACACAGCCGGCCGCCCTTCACCGGGTTCCGGCACCGCCGGTGGGCCGGGACCGACCGACCCCCCACCGTGGCACGACGACGAGGAGGACCTCCGTATGGGACAGCCGCAGCAGTCAGACGACGCGGCACGAGCGAAGCCGCCGCTGCGCATCGGCATGGTCGGCTACGCCTTCATGGGCGCCGCCCACTCCCAGGGCTGGCGCACCGTGGGCCGCGTCTTCGACCTGCCCAGGCACCCGGTGCTCGCCGCGATCTGCGGCCGGGACCCGGTCGCCGTGCGCGCCGCCGCCGACCGGTACGGCTGGGCCCGCGCCGAGACCGACTGGCGGGCCCTGATCGCCCGCGACGACATCGACCTCGTCGACATCTGCACCCCGGGCGACAGCCACGCCGAGATTGCGCTGGCCGCGCTGGCCGCGGGCAAGCACGTCCTGTGCGAGAAACCGCTCGCGAACACGGTCGCCGAGGCAGAGGAGATGACCCGGGCCGCCGAAGCCGCCCGCGCCCGCGGCCAGGTGGCCATGGTCGGCTTCAACTACCGGCGCGTCCCCGCCACCGCACTGGCCCGGCGGATGGTCGCCCAGGGCAGGCTCGGCACCCTGCGCCACGTCCGGGTCACCTACCTCCAGGACTGGCTCGTCGACCCCGGCTTCCCGCTGACCTGGCGGCTGCGCCGGGAACTCGCCGGATCCGGCTCGCTCGGCGACCTGGGCGCGCACATCGTCGACCTCGGGCAGTACCTGGCGGGCGAGACCCTGGTCGGCGTGTCCGCGCTCACCGAGACCTTCGTACGGGAACGACCGCTGCCCGTCGCCGCCGGCACCGCACCCGCCACCGCCCCCGCCACGGGGCAGGTCACCGTCGACGACGCCGCCCTGTTCACCGGCCGGTTCGGCTCCGGCGCCCTCGCCTCCTTCGAGGCCACCCGCTACGCCACCGGCCGCAAGAACGCCCTGCGCATCGAACTCAACGGCGAGCGCGGCTCGCTCGCCTTCGACCTGGAACGGCTCAACGAGCTGTGGTTCCACGACGGCACCGAACCCGGTGAGCACGCCGGATTCCGCCGCATCCTGGTCACCGAACCCGGCCACCCCTACCTGGAGGCCTGGTGGCCGCCGGGCCACGGCCTCGGCTACGAGCACACCTTCGTCCACCAGGCCCGCGACCTCGTCCACGCCGTCGCCGAGGGCACCGGCGCCGAGCCGTCCTTCGCCGACGGGCTCCAGGTGCAGCGGGTGCTCGCCGCCGTGGAGGAGAGCGCCGCCAAGAACTCCGTCTACACCCCCGTAGCCGTCTGAGGAGGCCAGCGACATGCCGCGCCCGTTCACGCTCTTCACCGGCCAGTGGGCCGACCTGCCCCTGGAGGAGGTCTGCCGCCTCGCCCGCGACTTCGGCTACGACGGCCTCGAACTCGCCTGCTGGGGCGACCACTTCGAGGTCGACAAGGCCCTCACCGACCCCGCCTACCTCGCCTCCCGGCACGACCTGCTCGACAAGTACGGCCTGAAGTGCTGGGCCGTCTCCAACCACCTGGCCGGCCAGGCCGTGTGCGACGCCATCATCGACGAACGCCACCGGGCGATCCTGCCCGACGCGGTGTGGGGCGACGGGGAACCGGAGGGCGTACGGCAGCGGGCCGCCACGCGCATGAAGGACACCGCGCGGGCCGCCGCCGCCTTCGGCGTCGACACCGTCATCGGGTTCACGGGCTCCGCCATCTGGCACCTCGTCGCCATGTTCCCGCCCGCCCCCGAGTCGATGATCGAACGCGGCTACGAGGACTTCGCCGCCCGCTGGAACCCGATCCTGGACGTCTTCGACGCCGAGGGCGTGCGGTTCGCCCACGAGGTCCATCCCAGCGAGATCGCCTACGACTACTGGACCACCCACCGCGCCCTGGACGCCGTAGGCCACCGGCCCGCCTTCGGCCTGAACTTCGACCCCTCCCACTTCGTGTGGCAGGACCTCGACCCGGTCGGCTTCCTGTGGGACTTCCGCGACCGGATCTACCACGTCGACTGCAAGGAGGCCCGCACCCGGCTCGACGGGCGCAACGGCCGGCTCGGCTCCCACCTGCCGTGGGGCGACCCGCGCCGCGGCTGGGACTTCGTGTCGGCCGGGCACGGCGCCGTCCCCTGGGAGGACGTGTTCCGGATGCTGCGCTCCATCGGGTACGCGGGACCCGTCTCCGTCGAGTGGGAGGACGCCGGCATGGACCGGCTCCAGGGCGCCCCAGAGGCCCTGACCCGCCTCAAGGCCTACGACTTCGAGCCGCCGACCGCCTCCTTCGACGCGGCGTTCGGCAACTGACCTCTTCCCCCTCCGGGATGACGGCGCATCCCGGCGCACGCACCCACCCGTACGACCGGCCCCATCGATGGAGGCATCCGTGCACGGGAACGACCGCACCACCCGCACCACCCGCCCCGACCGACCCGCGACCGCCGCACGGCGGCGCCCGTCCTTCCGCAAGGCGGTCGCCCTGCTCGGGGGCGCGCTGCTCGCGGGCGCGTCCCTGACCCTCGCGACACCCCAGGCCGGCGCAGCCGTCGCCGGCGGGAAGACCGGCCAGAACACCGCGCAGGCACCCGCCGAGGACTTCCAGCAGGTCGCCCTCGCCAAAGGCGCGGCCGAGGTCGGCGAGCCCATGTCGCTGGCCGTCCTGCCCGACCGCTCCGTCCTGCACACCTCCCGCGACGGCACCCTCCGCCTCACCGACGCCGCGGGCAACACCCGTGTCGCCGGCAAGCTCGACGTGTACTCCCACGACGAGGAAGGCCTGCAAGGCGTCGGCATCGACCCGGACTTCACCGCCAACCGGTTCGTGTACCTCTACTACGCGCCGCCGCTCAGCACCCCCGCGGGCGACGCCCCCGAGACCGGCACCGCCGCCGACTTCGCCCCCTTCGACGGCGTCAACCGGCTCTCCCGCTTCGTCCTGAAGACGGACGGCACCCTGGACGCGGCCAGCGAGAAGAAGATCCTCGACGTCCAGACCTCGCGCGGCATCTGCTGCCACGTCGGCGGTGACATCGACTTCGACGCGGCGGGCAACCTGTACCTGTCGACCGGCGACGACTCCAACCCGTTCCAGTCGGACGGCTTCTCGCCCCTCGACGAACGCGCCGACCGCAACCCCGCCTTCGACGCCCAGCGCTCGGCCGGCAACACCAACGACCTGCGCGGCAAGATCCTGCGCATCAAGGTCGACGCCGACGGCTCCTACTCGATCCCCGACGGCAACCTCTTCGCGCCGGGTACGGCCAAGACCCGGCCCGAGATCTACGCGATGGGCTTCCGCAACCCGTTCCGCTTCAGCGTGGACAAGAAGACCGGCATCCTCTACGTCGGCGACTACGGCCCCGACGCGGGTGCGGCCGACCCCAAGCGCGGCCCGGCCGGCCAGGTCGAGTTCGCCCGCGTCACCGGCCCCGGCAACTTCGGCTGGCCGTACTGCACCGGTGCCAACGACGCCTACGTCGACTACGACTTCGCGACCAAGGCGTCCGGCGCGAGCTTCGACTGCGCCGCACCGAAGAACACCTCCCCGCACAACACCGGCCTGACCGACCTGCCCCCGGCCCAGCCCGCCTGGATCCCGTACGACGGCCCGTCCGTGCCCGAGTTCGGCGACGGCTCCGAATCCCCGATGGGCGGCCCGGTCTACCACTACGACCCCGCCCTCGACTCGCCCGTCAAGTTCCCCGAGGCCTACGACGGGAACTTCTTCGCCGGTGAGTTCGGCCGCCGCTGGATCAAGCGGATCGCCAGCGACGACAAGGGCACCGTGCAGTCCATCAACCCCGTCCCCTGGACCGGCACCCAGGTGATGGACATGGCCTTCGGCCCCGACGGCGCGCTGTACGTCCTCGACTACGGCACCTCCTGGTTCGGCGGGGACGACAACTCCGGCCTGTACCGCATCGAGAACGCCACCGACGGCCACTCCCCGGTCGCCCAGGCAGCCGCCGACCGCACCTCGGGACAGGCACCCATGAAGGTCGGCTTCTCCTCCGCGGGCAGCAGCGACCAGGACGGCGACGCGCTCACCTACCGCTGGGACTTCGGCGACGGCGCCACCGCCACGACGGCGAATCCCACGCACAAGTACAAGAAGAACGGCACCTACACCGCCACCCTGACCGCCGAGGACCCCTCCGGCCGCACCGGCAGCGCGAGCGTGCAGGTCGTCGTCGGCAACACCGCACCCAAGGTGACACTGCAACTCCCCCAGGACGGACAGCTGTTCAGCTTCGGTGACGCCGTCCCCTTCAAGGTGAAGGTCACCGACCCCGAGGACGGCAAGGCCATCGACTGCTCCAAGGTCACCGTCACCTTCGTCCTCGGCCACGACACCCACGGCCACCCGCTGACCTCCGCGCAGGGCTGCTCCGGCACCATCCAGACCAGCGCCGACGGCGGCCACGACGAGAACGCCAATATCTTCGGCGTGTTCGACGCCCAGTACACCGACAACGGAGGCGGCGGCCAGGCCCCGCTGACCACCCACGACCGCAATGTCACCCAGCCCCGCCACCGGCAGGCCGAGCACTTCAGCGACTCCTCCGGCGTCTCCGTCGTCGCCAAGGCGAGCGCCCACGGCGGCAAGACGGTCGGCGACATCGACAACGGCGACTGGATCTCCTTCACGCCCTACGTCCTGAGCAACGCCCAGAAGATCACCGCGCGGGTCTCCTCCGGCGGCGCCGGCGGCACCCTGGAGGTCAGGGCCGGCTCCCCGAAGGGCACCCTCCTCGGCAAGGCCACCGTGCCGGTGACCGGCGGCTGGGAGACCTTCCAGGACGTCAGCGCCCCCCTGTCCCGCGCCCCCAGGGGCACCACCACCCTCTACCTCGTCTTCAAGGGCGGCACCGGAGCCCTCTTCGACGTGGACGACTTCGTCTTCACCACCGGCTGAAGGGAGGACACATGAAGCGCTCCACCGGCCGGCTCGCCACGGCCGTCACGGGCACGGCCCTGCTGCTCGGCTCTCTATGCGCCCCGGCCTCCGCGCACCCCGACGACGCCGGAGCACGCATCCTGGTCTTCTCGAAGACCGCCGGCTTCCGGCACGACTCGATCCCCGAGGGGATCGCCGCCGTCAGGGAACTGGGCGGCCGAAGCGGCTTCGCCGTCGACGCCACCGAGGACGCGCGGGCCTTCACCCCAGCCAACCTGCGCCGCTACCGGGCCGTCGTGTTCCTTTCGACGACCGGTGACGTGCTCGACGCACGGCAGCAGAAGGCCTTCGAGCAGTACATCCGCCACGGCGGCGGCTACGTCGGCATCCACGCCGGCGCCGACACCGAGTACGACTGGGCGTTCTACGGCGGGCTCGTCGGCGCCTGGTTCAAGTCCCACCCGGCGATCCAGCCGGCCCGGGTGAACGTCGAGGACCGCGCCCACCCGGCGACCTCGCACCTGCCCGGGACCTGGAACCGCACCGACGAGTGGTACGACTACCGCTCCGACCCGCGCGAAAAGGTCCACGTCCTCGCCTCCCTGGACGAGTCGTCGTACACCGGCGCCACCATGAACGGCGACCACCCGATCGCCTGGTGCCAGAGCTACCGGGGCGGCCGCTCTTTCTACACCGGCGGCGGCCACACCAAGGAGTCGTACGCCGACCCGGCCTTCCGCGCCCACCTGCTCGGCGGGATCCGGTACGCCACCGGCGCGGCCCAGGCCGACTGCCGCCCGGAGAACGGCTACCGTCCGCTCTTCGACGGCACCGCCGCCTCCCTCGACGGCTGGAAACAGGCGGGCCCCGGCACCTTCACCCTGGACGACGACGGCACCCTGACGTCGGCCGGCGGCATGGGCCTGCTCTGGTACGCGGCCTCCGGCTTCTCCTCGTACTCGCTGAAGCTGGACTGGAGGATGGCCGGCGACGACAACTCCGGTGTGTTCGTGGGCTTCCCGCCCTCGGACGACCCCTGGTCGGCGGTGGACAACGGCTACGAGATCCAGATCGACGCCACCGACGTACCCGAGAAGACCACCGGCTCGGTCTACGGCTTCCAGTCCGCCGACCTGGCCCGGCGCGACCGCGCGCTGAACCCGCCGGGGGAGTGGAACACGTACGAGATCCGCGTCGAGGGCGAACACCTGCGGGTGTTCCTCAACGGCGTCAGGATCAACGACTTCACCAACACCGATCCGGCCCGGAGCCTGGCCGACGGACACATCGGCATCCAGAACCACGGACCCGACGACCCGGTGTCCTTCCGGAACATCCGGATCAGGGAACTGCCCGCGGCCCACGCGCCGCGCGGCCACTGAACGACGGCGGGCGGGGGACGCCGGACCCCCTCCCG